>CAYLXY010000008.1:0-15428 GCA_964387405.1 uncultured Clostridiaceae bacterium | reverse complement strand
TTTCTATAAAGGATGGTAGCAAAGTAGAAAGCTATAATATAGGAGCAGATGTATATATTACACTTGATGGTAAAAGTGTAGATTTAGATGATTTAGAAAAAGGACAGAGTGTAACTGCTATAGTTGAAGATGATCTTCTAGTAAATATAAAAGCAACTTCAAACAAATTAGAAATGGAAGGTTATTTTTACGGTTATTTATCTGGCCAAAATCCAGAGGTCTTTATCAAAGATAGTAGGGATAAAGTACATAGTTTTGAAATTACAACTAATACAAAAATATATCTTATGGATAAACCTATATATATAGAAGATTTAAAGCTAGGAGATGCTGTTACTATTAGGTATATGGATGATCAAGTAATTGAAATAGAAGCAGATCCAAAAGAGAAAGAGTATAAGGGTCTAGTGAAAGCTAAAAGTGCTAGTAGAGATGAAAATACATTAGAAGTTTTATTAGATGATGAAACTAGAGAAATTTTTACTATTACATCAAAAGCTACTTTAAGAAGAGATCGTAAATATGTATACTTTGAAGATATCAAAGTAGGAGACGAAGTGGAAATTATTAAAGAGTATGACACTATAGTATCTGTGAAAGCATTTAGCGTTAGAAGAACAGTAGAAGGTTATATTAGAAGCATAAATATTGGCAAAGAAACAGAAATAACTGTTGAAAACTATGATGGAGATACAGAGGTATTTACTTTAACTCCTGATAGTGTAATAAGGTTAGAAGAAAAAAGAGTAGGTATTTATGATTTAAGACCAAACTATGAAGTAGAGTTAGAAATAGAAAACAATGAAGTAAGCTGGGTAGATGCTTATCGCAAGATACAAGGAAACACTTACAATGGTAAGGTTACATATATGGATAGCAGACGTGAAATTTTAGAAATAGAAGTAGGAGCTCGTGAGAAAAGAGAAATACATACAGATGATGATACCATGTACATTGATGAATATGGAGAGACTATAGGGTTCCGCGATATAAATTATGGAGATGAAGTAGTCATTATTGCAGAGGACAAAGGCTATTATTCTATTGCAACAAGAGTATTGATTATGATAAGAAGATAAAAGATTTATATATAAAAAAAGAAAACCATCCCACTAATCTAGGATGGTTTTCTTATGTCATATTATATATTTCAATTACTCCTGTTTTTAAACAAAATAAAGTTAAATTATCTAAAATAAATTCTTGATTATATCTAACAATCCTGTAGAATCTAGAAATACTGCTGCAATAGCTAATGGTGCTACATATTTAACTAGGAAAGCCCATAGGGGAGCTAATTTAAATGGAAGTTTCCCATCATTAGATGCTTCCTTAATAGCATTTTCAATACCCCAAACCCAACCTATAAAGATGGCCATTAGCATTCCTCCTAAAGGAAGGAGAACATTGCTAGCTGTAAAGTCTAGGGAGTCGAATATATCACGTCCACCGATTATAGAAATATCTTTCAATACTCCGAATCCTAAGGATGCAGCAGTCCCAATTAAAAATATTATAGCTGCCATAAAAAATGTTGATTTTTTACGATTCCATCGGAATTCGTCTACCATATAAGATACAGTTACTTCTAGTAAAGAAATAGCAGATGTTAAAGCTGCAAAAAAAACTAAGGTAAAAAATATAAATGCAAAGAAACTTCCAAAAGGCATTTTTGAAAATACTGCTGGAAGTGTAACAAATAATAACCCAGGACCTTCATCAGGACTAAATCCAAAAGCAAACACTGCTGGTAAAATTGTTAATCCTGCCAGTAAAGCTATGCCGGTATCAAGTAAAGGTATAATTAGGGCACTTTTTACCAAATCCTCATCTTTACTTAAATAGCTACCATAGGTAATCATACATCCCATGCCCAGACTTAAGGTGAAAAAAACCTGACCTAAGGCAGCTAGTATAACGGAACCATTAATAGCTGAAAAATCTGGTGCTAATAGAAATTTAACCCCTTCCATAGCTCCATCTAGAGTAAGTGCACGTATCATAACAATAAACATCATAACAAACAATGCAGGCATCAATATAATAGAAGCTTTTTCAATTCCTCCACTAATACCACCCATAACTATTACTAATGTAACAACCATGAAAATACCGTGATAAATAATTGGTTCTGCAGTACTTGAAATTATCCCTCCGAACAAATTACTCAGTAGATCTATATCTGCAGTGTTTAGTACTCCTGTAGCTGATTTTACCATATAATTAATTACCCAACCACCAACAACACTATAGAAAGATAGAATTGTAAATCCTGCTAATACTCCAAGGGCACCTAACCAAGTCCAATTTTTGCTAAGCTTTTTATAAGCACCAACAGCACTTAATTGTGTGTGTCTACCTATTAATATTTCTCCTAGCATTAGAGTGAAGCCTACTAAGAATAAAATAATGAAATATACAAAAACAAATGCTCCACCACCATTTGAACCAGCCATATACGGAAATTTCCAAAGGTTACCTAATCCTATAGCAGAACCTGCAGCTGCCATAATAAATCCAAACCTAGAACCCCACTGATCTCTTTCTTGATTTTCATTTAAATCTACCATGATATTCTCACTCCTTTATTAAAGTAATTATAATAGCATATTTAACAAGATGCAAGGCATATATCTTTAATAAATATCTTTGATTTTACTATAATATGTTTGATTAGACTAGAAGAAACTGAGGTATAAAATAGCATAAATAGAAAAATACTATATTTTAGATCATATCCCAGTATATGGACTTTCGGAATAACTTTGAATCCTATGGAATAAATAATTATTATAGCTAAAAAACTATATTACAATACAGGAGGGGATTTTTTGAAGCTATTTATAGATAGTGCCAATGTGGAACATATTAGAGAAATAAGCAAATGGGGTATTTTAACTGGTGTAACTACCAATCCATCACTTATTGCAAAAGAAGGAAGGGATTTAAAAGAGGTTATGTTAGAGATTACACAGTTAGTAGATGGGCCTATTAGTGGGGAGGTAATAGGTGAAAGAACAGATGAAATGGTAGAGGAAGCTAAAGAACTCATGAAAATTCATTCAAATCTTGTTATAAAAACACCTATGACAGAAGAGGGTCTAAAAGCAGTAAATGTTTTGAATGCCATAGGGATTAAAACAAATGTTACATTAGTTTTTTCTGCAACTCAAGCTTTATTAGCTGCTAGAGCAGGTGCAAGCTTTGTGAGTCCATTTGTTGGACGACTAGATGATGTGGGCTATGATGGGATTAAGTTAATAGAAGAAATAGCCTCTATCTTTAAGCTTCATAATATAAATACAGAAATAATAGCTGCAAGTATTAGACATAATCTTCATGTAGCAAATGTAGCCAAGGCAGGTGCTCATATTGCAACTGTCCCATATAATATTTTAAAGCAAATGCTCAATCATCCTTTAACAGATATAGGAATAGAAAAATTTTTAACAGATTGGGAAAACAGTAAAAAGTAATTTAAGTTATTTTAATATGGCATATTATGTCATTCTGAACCCAGTGAAGAATCTTGAGACTAAGATCCTTCACTAAAGCTCAGGATGACATATTTATTTTGGCATAAACAAGCTGTATTAATCTAGGATTTTACATCTTATTTATAATATGAAATATTTATCATTGGCGAAATTGACAAAAACACGTATAATAGAGATAGTATTAAAATAATTTGGAGGTGTATTCCGTGGATAGAAATTTAGCACTTAATTTAGTTAGGGTAACAGAGGCTGCAGCTTTAGGAGCAGCTAAGTATATGGGTAGGGGTGATAAAAATACTGCGGATCAAGCTGGTGTAGATGGAATGCGGAACATGTTCCAAACCATGAATATAGAAGGTGTAGTTGTTATAGGAGAAGGCGAAATGGACGAAGCTCCTATGCTTTACATTGGTGAAGTGGTTGGAACCTGTGGTGAGGGTGCTCTTAAAGTAGATATTGCTGTAGATCCAGTAGATGGTACTGTTTCTGTAGCTAAAGGTTTATCTAATGCTATTGCTGTAGTAGCTATGGCTCCAAGGGGTTGTCTACTAAACGCACCAGATATGTATATGAATAAAATAGCAGTAGGGCCTAAAGTAGCAGGTAAAATAAATATAGATGCACCTATAAAAGACACCCTACGTATTACAGCAGATGCTTTGAATAAAAACATTACAGATTTAACTGTAACTATGTTAGACAGGCCTAGGCATGAGGATATAATGAAAGAGTGTCGTGATGCAGGTGTAAGAATTAAACTATTCAGTGATGGAGATGTGGCTGCTGCTATGGCTACTTGCTTTGAGCATACAGGAGTTGATATTATGCTAGGTGTAGGAGGAGCACCAGAAGGTGTACTTGCTGCAGCTGCATTAAAATGTTTAGGTGGGGAATTTCAAGGAAAATTAGTTCCATATAATGAAAATGAAGAAAAAAGATGTGTAAAAATGGGAGTAGATATTAATAAGATATATTATATGGATGATTTAGTTAGAGGTAATGAAGTTTACTTTGCAGCTACAGGAATTTCTAATGGGGAGCTATTAAAAGGTGTGGTTTATACTAGTAAAAACACTGCCAAAACTCATTCTGTAGTTATGAGATCGGAAACTGGTACAATTCGTTTTATAGAAGCTATTCACAGATTTAATAAAAAACCTAGCTATGCCTTCTAGTACAAGTAGATAAGATTCTTCACTAGGTTCAAAATGACAGAATTTCTGTCATCCTATGGTATGTGAAACAGCCAGTATAAATATTATTAACGAAGGATCTTGTCTTAAGTTAGTAATATAGCTGTAAAGACTTGATGAAACCACTAAAAAGGTCTATATTTTATAAGGTAAGCAAATAATTAAAACTAGCTTAATAAGCTGGTTTTAGTTAAAATATTTGCATTAGATTCGGAAATGATACCAAGTTAATAAAGATAAGGAATTTAAAGATATGGATAGTGAAAGAATAATGAATTATATTAATGGCTAGAATATGTATAGGACTTAGTGTTGACCAAGATTATAAGTAATGATACAATTATAGGAAATAATGGGATGGTATAGTAAACTATCCCTTAATAAATTGGTATGTCCTTGGAGGTGTAAATTTGAGCAGTAGGGATTTGGAAGATATGAAGTTAGCAGATTTGAAAAAAATGGCAAAAGAATCAAAGATTAAAAACATATCTAAATATAGAAAAAAAGAACTTATGGAATTAATAAGAGAAACTACAAAAGATTATGATTCATCAAGTGACATAAGTAAAGTAGACGCAGAAGATACAAAGGAAGATACAGAATCCAAGCCAACAGAGAGGCGAATAAAGGGTTTACCTAATCACTTAACAGATGAAATCCCACTTGGGGAAGAAGTTAATATAGCAGCAGGAATATTGGAGATTCATACTGATGGTTATGGATTTTTACGAAGGGAAAACTTCCTTTCTAGTGATAGTGATATTTATATATCTCCATCTCAAATTAGAAGATTTAATATGCGAACAGGCGATAAAATTACTGGAATTACAAGACCACCTAAAAGTGGTGAAAAATTCAAAGCTCTTCTTTATGTAAAAGGTGTTAATGGGCTGGACCCAGACACTGCTATACGAAGACCAAACTTCGAAGATCTTACCCCTATTTATCCAAATGAAAGAATCAATTTAGAAATAAATTCTCATGGTTTATCCACAAGATTAATAGATCTAATTGCACCTATTGGAAAAGGGCAGAGAGGTTTAATTGTTGCACAACCTAAGGCAGGAAAAACAGTACTGTTAAAAACTATTGCTAATAGTATAGCTAAAAACTACCCTGATATGGAAATCATTGTACTTCTTATAGACGAACGACCTGAAGAGGTAACGGATATGCAGAGATCCATTGATGCAGAGGTTGCATATTCAACTTTTGATGAATTACCAAGTCATCATATAAAAGTTGCAGAAATGGTATTAAACCGTGCCCAAAGATTGGTAGAACATGGTAAAGATGTGGTTGTTTTGCTAGATAGTATTACAAGATTAGCTAGAGCATATAATTTAACTATTCCACCTACAGGCAGAACTCTTTCGGGAGGACTAGATCCAGGAGCCTTACATAAACCTAAAAGGTTTTTTGGAGCAGCTAGAAACATTGAAGAAGGAGGTAGTCTGACGATTATTGCAACTGCACTAGTAGATACAGGTAGCAGAATGGATGATGTTATATTTGAAGAATTTAAGGGAACAGGAAATATGGAACTTCATTTGGATCGTAGATTATCAGAAAAAAGAATCTTCCCAGCAGTAGATATTAATAAATCAGGTACTAGAAAAGAAGAACTATTATTAAGTGAAATAGAGCTAGAAACTATTTGGAATATTAGAAGGGCAATGAGCAATAGCTCAGTACAAGATATTACAGAAAAGATTATAAATTCTTTAATTGAGACTAAGGATAATAATGAATTTGTAGAAATGCTTAGAAAACGAATTTAATAATCTCTTGCGACTAAAAGAAGATTATGCTATAATGTAGTAGTTAAAAACTGATTATATTTTCTTATAATTAGTCTAGAAAAAGAGAGGTGAAAGCAATGAAAAAGGATATACATCCAGAATACCAAGAAGTAGATGTGAATTGTGCTTGTGGCAATACTTTTAAAACAGGATCAACAAGTAAAGGTATTAGAGTAGAGATATGTTCAGAATGTCATCCATTTTTTACAGGTAAGCAAAAGAGTGCAGAAAAAGGTGGACGTGTTGAAAGGTTCAAAAAGAAATTTAATATGTAATTTCAATAAATAAAAAGGGATTATTTCATTGTTTTGAAATAATCCCTTTATATGTTAAAATAGAACTTAAAGTAGCTTTGCCAATCCTCTGAACTTTTAGGTGGATCTTCGTTTATAGTGTTGATAATGTGCAACGCCTCCTTCTGTGAGACCAGGTATAAGATTTGTTTTCTTTCCGATTTACTAACATTTTATTACCTAGATGTTTCTCGATCTTTCTCTTAAAACATATTACTCACTGATTTTTCCTATAACTTTTTTCTAAGAAATTAATTAAAGTTTAAAGATTTAACTATTTACTTTCTTAACTTCACTTAGCTTGCCATTTCTTTATTATAAAAATCTCTAACTACTTTCTAATTCCTACTACTTAATACTAAATATCCTTTCTTACTATTTAAACTAACTTTTTCTTTTACTGCTTTAAATAATTTTAAAGGCTTTGATTTAGGATTGGTAGGGAACTATTTAAGTTCTATTTGTTATATATATACCTCCATAAAAGATCTTTAAACATAATATTCAAAATATTTTTAAAGTTTTTCAAATTATTTAAATAATCACCATTGTATTGATTTTTATCGAATAATTTAGTAGTATAGAATATATTGAACAAAAACAAAGGAGCTGGAAAGATGAAGCAGTATGATCCAAAAGATATTGAAAGCAAATGGCAGGAAATTTGGGAAGAAAAAGGAGCCTTTCATGCTTCAAATGATAAAGATAAGGAAAAATACTATGCATTGATAGAATTTCCTTATCCATCAGGACAAGGCTTACATGTAGGCCATCCTCGACCATATACAGCACTAGATATTATTGCAAGAAAGAGAAGGCTACAGGGCTATAACGTGTTATATCCTATAGGATGGGATGCATTTGGACTTCCCACTGAAAACTATGCTATTCAAAATAAAATTCATCCTACAGTGGTTACTAAAAACAATATAAGTAGATTTAAAAAACAATTGCAATCTCTTGGTCTATCCTTTGATTGGTCTAGGGAAATAAACACAACAGATCCTGAATATTATAAATGGACTCAGTGGATATTCTTAAAACTTTATGAAAAAGGACTAGCATATAAATCAGAAATGTCCATAAACTGGTGTGTTAGTTGTAAAATTGGACTTGCAAACGAAGAAGTTGTTAATGGTGGCTGCGAAAGATGTGGTTCTGATGTTGTTAGAAAGCAAAAGAGCCAATGGATGCTTAAAATTACTGAATATGCAGAAAGACTTATAAAGGATTTAGATCTAGTAGATTATATAGAAAGAGTAAAAATCCAACAGAAAAATTGGATAGGCAAATCCGAAGGTATGGATGTAGATTTTGAAATTACTGGTGGTAAAAAAATAACTGTATATACAACAAGACCAGATACATTATTTGGAGCTACTTACATGGTAATCTCTCCGGAACATCCATATATAGAAGAATTAGCAGATTATATTAAAAATATGGATAAGCTTATTGACTATAGAGAAGAAGCAAGTAAAAAATCTGATTTTGAAAGAACAGAACTTGTAAAGGAAAAAACAGGAGTTAAAATTGAAGGGCTAGAAGCTATAAACCCTGCAAGTGGAGAAAAAATACCTATTTTTATTTCTGACTATGTACTTATGTCCTATGGGACAGGAGCTATAATGGCTGTACCTGGTCATGATACTAGAGACTGGGAATTTGCTAAAGAATTTAATCTACCTATTATAGAAGTGGTTTCTGGAGGAAATGTAGAAGAAGCTGCCTATATAGATACAGATGAGGGTACAATAGTTAATTCTGGCTTTATAAATGGATTAGAAGTAAAAGATGCTATAGAAAAGATAGGAAAATGGCTAGAAGATAAAGGTCTAGGTACACATAAAGTTAACTATAAATTAAGAGACTGGGTTTTTTCACGCCAAAGATATTGGGGAGAGCCAATTCCACTAATCCATTGTAAAGATTGTGGATGGGTTCCTGTTCCAGAAAGTGATTTACCAGTGGTCTTGCCAGAAGTGGAAAGCTATGAACCAACAGATAGTGGAGAATCACCTTTAGCTAATCTTAGGGATTGGGTAGAAACTACTTGCCCTGAATGTGGAGGATATGCAGAAAGAGAGACGGACACAATGCCAAACTGGGCTGGTTCTTCTTGGTATTTCTTAAGATATACAGATCCAGATAATAATGAAGAATTAGCAAGTAAGGAAAATCTAGACTACTGGTTACCTATTGATTGGTATAATGGTGGTATGGAACATACTACTCTTCATTTACTATATTCAAGATTCTGGCATAAATTTTTATACGATTATGGGATCGTTCCTACTACAGAACCTTATGCAAAACGTACTTCACATGGTATGATTTTAGGTGAAAACAACGATAAGATGTCAAAATCTAGAGGTAATGTTATTAACCCTGATGAAGTAGTAGATGAATTTGGGGCAGATACATTAAGGATGTATGAAATGTTTATAGGAGACTTTGAAAAGAGTGTGCCTTGGTCTCAAAATGGAGTAAGAGGTTGTAGAAGGTTTTTAGATAGATTGTGGAGATTACAAGAAATCCTAGTAGATAGTGATAAAATAACAGATAAATTAGAAAGTAATCTTCATAAAACCATAAAAAAAGTAAGTGAAGATTACGAAAGCATGAAATTTAATACAGCTATTGCTAGCATGATGACTCTTGTAAACGATATTTATGACCACGGAAGTTTAACTAAGGGAGATTTAAAAATATTATTAATATTGCTAAATCCAGTAGCACCTCATATTACAGAAGAATTATGGGAAACATTAGGCTTTGAAGGTATGGTTTACCAAACTACATGGCCAGTATGGGATGATGCAAAAACCATAGATGATGTAGTTGAAATTGCAGTACAGATTAATGGAAAAGTAAGAGGACAAATGGAAATTGCAGTAGATGCTAGTGCAGACCAAGTTAAAGAATTATTTGGAAAAGATGAAAAACTGGCTGAACTAGTAGAAGGCAAGCAAATTATTAAAGAAATTTATGTACCAGGCAGAATATTTAATCTAGTTGTAAAATAAACTAGACCCTTCGACAGTGATGCTTATACTGTAGTTTCAGGATGACAAATCAGTATTATTTAAAATAATTCACCTCTCTAATATGTACTTAGAGGGGTGAATTATTATTTCTACTTTATGTAAAGTCGAAAATAGGTTATAATTATAATAAGACAGAAATTAATATAATCGAGGATGGCAGATAAAGTCCTGCCATGCCACTAGAAAGGAACAAAATTATGAGCAAACCATGCTACAAAGTAGCTAAGCCAACCAGTATTGGAGGGCAGGCACTAATCGAAGGGGTAATGATGAAAGGTCCTAGAGATATTGCAATAGCTGTCAGGTCACCGGAAAATGAAATAATAGTAAAAAAAGAGCCAGTAGAAGGTATAGTTACAAAATATAAATTAAACAAAATACCATTTTTAAGAGGAGGCTTAATGCTTATTGACTCTATGGTACTTGGAGTAAAATCATTAAACTATGCAGTAAGTATTGCAATGCCAGAAGAGGATACTGATGAAGAACCTGGTAAATTTGAAGCTTTTTTATTAAAAATATTTGGGGATAAACTAACAGATGTAATAACATATTTTTCAGTATTTATAGCACTTTTAATATCTGTTGGTGTTTTTATTTTAGGACCCACATTATTAACAGGAACACTTAAAGAAATTATTCCAAATACACTAGTATTAAATTTAATAGAAGGTATTATACGTTTAATACTCTTTATAGGATATATTTTTATAATTTCTAAAATGGAAGATATACGTAGGGTTTTTCAATACCATGGTGCAGAACACAAAACCATATATGCCTACGAAAATGGAGAAGAGTTAACTGTGGAAAATATTAGAAAATACTCTACGCTTCATCCAAGATGTGGAACAAGCTTTCTTTTTATAGTTATGATGGTAAGTATGATATTATTTTCTACAATAGCATGGAAGGATCCTATTAGTAGAATGTTAATTAGATTAGCACTCTTGCCAGTAGTTGCAGGCATATCTTATGAAATAATTAGAATTGCTGGTAAAAGCCAGTCTGTATTTATGAATATTGTTAGTTATCCAGGAATGATGATGCAAAAGCTAACAACTTTTGAGCCTGATGATGATCAAATAGAAGTAGCTATAGAAGCTTTAAAAAATGTCTTAGTTGAAGATGAGGATGAAGCTAGGTGGTAACAGTAAGAAAACTCTTAATAGAAGCTACAGAAAAATTAAAAGAAGCTAATATAAGTACAGCTAGATTAGATGCAGAGGTTCTGCTCTATAACTTATTAGATGTAGAGCGAATTTATTTGCATATGTATCCGGAAAATGAAATTTCTAAAGAAATACAAGAAAAATTTTGGAATGGAATAGAAAAAAGACTCAATAATATGCCAATACAATATATTGTAAACAAACAAGAGTTTATGGGTTTAGATTTCAGGACAGAAGAAGGGGTATTAATACCTAGAGCAGATACTGAAATATTAATAGAGAAAGTAATAGATATTTATAAGGATAATTATTATCCCAATATGGTAAAAATAATGGATATAGGAACAGGAAGTGGGGCTATAGCAGTAAGTTTAGCTAAATATATTGATAATTCTATATTAACAGCAATAGATATTTGTCCATGTGCATTAAAGCTTGCTATAAAAAATGCAAATACTCATAAAGTAGAAAATAAAATAAAATTCCATTTAGGAAGTTTATTTAATCCAATAGATAAGAAAGAAGAATATAATTCCTATGACTTTATAATATCTAATCCACCATATATACCAAAGTCTGTAATAAAAACTTTAGATAGTGGTGTAAAAGATTATGAACCACATTTAGCTTTAGATGGTGGAGATGATGGCTTAGATTTTTACAGAAAGATTAGTGCTGGAGCCAAAAAATATTTAAAAGGAGATGGATGGCTAATGTTTGAAATTGGTTATGATCAAGGAAATGATCTTAGTCAAATTTTAAAAACAAATGGATATAAAAACATTTACGTCCTACAGGATTTAGCAGGACTGGATCGTGTAGTAGTGGGTCAGACATAGCGAAGCACTAACAGATATATAGTCATTCAAAATGTAGCGAAGTGTAATGAAGAATCTTTGCAATACGTTATCATTCAGAATGCAGCGAAGCGAAATGAAGAATCTTGCTTTTAAAGAAAAGCTAAGATCCTTCGCTTCGCTCTGGATGACCAAATAGTAAAAGGGCTCTAATCAGGATGACAATACGTAAATATCTGCCACAAATTGGTAATTTACTTGCGTATATGGAAAATATATGCTATAATAATGTGTTAGTAATAACATAAGTGAGGTGAATAGTATGTTAGATAAATTGGTTTTTTTAGAAGAAAAATACGAAGACTTAAGTGAAAAAATTGGAGATCAAGAAATAATCAATGATCAAAATCAGTGGAGAAAATTAGTTAAAGAACATTCCGACTTAGAAGAGGTAGTAATAAAATACCGTGAATATAAAGAAATAAGCCAAGGATTAGAAGGAGCAAATGAAATACTTAGAGATAAGGATTCAGATGAAGAGTTAAAAGAGATGGCTAAAATGGAAATAAGTGAACTTGAAGAACAAATACAAGAACTAGAAGAAGATTTAAAAGTTTTGCTATTACCTAAAGATCCTAATGATGATAAAAATGTTATTGTTGAAATTCGTGCAGGCGCAGGTGGGGACGAAGCAGGACTATTTGCATCAGATTTATTTAGAATGTATACAAGGTACGCAGAAGATGCAGGTTGGAAAGTAGAGTTAATGAGTGCCAACGACACAGGAATAGGTGGTTATAAAGAAGTTATATTTATGATCAAAGGCAAAGGAGCCTATTCCATGTTAAAATACGAAAGTGGTGTACATCGTGTACAAAGGATTCCAACAACAGAATCTGGAGGAAGAATTCATACTTCTACAATAACTGTAGCTGTACTTCCGGAAGTAGAAGATGTAGACTTCCAACTAGATATGAATGAAATTCGTGTTGACGTCTTCCGTTCTTCTGGAAATGGTGGTCAATCTGTTAATACTACAGACTCTGCTGTTCGTATGACCCATACACCTACAGGAATCGTAGTATCTTGTCAGGATGAGAAATCTCAGCTTAAAAATAAAGACAAGGCCCTGAAGATTTTAAGAGCAAGGCTTTTAGACAACTTAATGCAAGAGCAACATGATGAAGTTGCCCAAGATAGAAAAAGTCAAGTAGGCACGGGAGATAGAAGCGAAAGAATCAGAACCTACAATTTTCCACAAGGTCGAATTACAGATCATCGTATAAACTTAACTTTACACAAATTAGACAGCTTTATGGATGGAGACATTCAAGAGATGATAGATTCCTTAATTACTACGGATCAGGCAGAAAAAATGGCTGCTGTAAATAATTAATATTAAAAGTGAGGACAATGTCCTCACTTTTTGTTTTAGATTCTTTACTTTTGGTGTACAATATTAATAAGCAGAAATCCAATTAAAAATTAAGGGTGAGAATTTATGTTTAAAATCTTTTCCTGGCTTATAAGGTATGTCTTTATTATTTTGATTTATTATTTTATTTATGGAATCATTAGACTTATATATTTAGATATACAATATATTAACAAAACAAATCAAAAGCAAAATAACAATCCTTATTTAAAGCTTGTTAATAGAAAAGAACGTCTTGATTTCGATATTAAAGAATTTTATGACTTAGAGGATGAAACAACAATAGGACGTGGAAAGGATAATACTGTTCAAATACTAGATAAATATATTTCCTCTAATCATTTAAAAATAACTATGGATGAAGGGGAATATTTTCTAGAAGACCTAGACAGTGTAAATGGTACATATTTTAATAGTACAAAAGTAGAAGACGTTGTTAAACTTAAAAATGGAGATCGTATAGGTTTAGGTCAAATAGAGTTTTTATTTGTAAAAGAGGTGGTGGAAGAATGAAAGTTCATAAACCACTAAGTATACGAAGACCTATCTATATACTAATAATTATAAATATTTTATTTTTTGCACTACTTTTTTTATATATTAAACCACTAGATCCAACAATATTAATGGTTGGTGGTGGAGCGATTATACTAATGGTAGTTTCATATGTATTTATTATAAAAAAACAAATGGGAGATCAATATATATTTTTAATAATATCTATGTTAACTAGCATAGGCATTATAATGCTTTATCGCTTAAATCCAGTTTATGGATTTACCCAAATAAAATGGTATGGATTAGGAATTATACTTTATTTCATGTCCTATATATTATTTTCTGCTATAAAAAACTGGGATAAATATATATATGCCTATGTCATTGGCAGCATATTGCTATTTCTAATTACATTTACCCTAGGTGTCAATATAAAAGGGTCAATTAATTGGGTACGTATAGGTGAATTTTCTTTTCAGCCTGCAGAAGCTACTAAGATATTTTTTGTCTTTTTTATTGCAGCCTATTATAAATTAATAAATAAGTCAGAAAAGATCCTAGAGTCTGATGAAAATAAGGACATATCTGAGAATTTTTCAATAAATAATTTTTCCCTAAAACAATTGAAGACCTTAGACTATAAAAAATTAATTAAAAACAAAGAGATAATAAAGAATAAGTATGTCTTTCTATTTATAATTTATTTGCATCTTTTTTTACTTTTAATGCAGAGAGAACTAGGGATGACTATCTTATTTTATGGCGTATTTATAAGTATATTTTATATTTATGAAGAAGATTACAAGTTACTACTTTATAATATAGCTGCCTTAGTAGGAATTATTACCCTAAGTTACTTTACACTTAGTCATGTAAAGGTTAGATTAAGCACGTGGATTAATCCATGGAATCAAATATCTGAAAAAGGCTATCAAATTACACAGTCCCTATTTGCTATTGCAGGGGGAGGATTTTTTGGAACAGGTTTAGGTCTTGGCAATCCTGAATATATTCCAGAGGTCCATACGGATTTTATTTTCTCTGCTATTTGCGAAGAAATGGGCTTGTTTGGTGGAATGGCTGTAGTATTACTGTATTTTATATTAGTTTATAGAGGTTTTAAAATAGCATTAACTATAAAAGAACCTTTTAAAAAGATTGTTGCATTAGGAATAACATTAATATATGGATACCAAACCTTTATTATAGTTGGTGGTGTTATTAAGTTAATACCACTTACAGGTGTAACCCTTCCTTTTGTAAGCTATGGAGGAAGTTCTTTGGTCTCTGCTTTTATAGCCTTTGGCATATTGCAAGCTATTTCTAAAAAAACATTAGAAGTGAGTTAGAATTAAAAGGCGCTGTCATGAAGAATGGAAGGAAGCGGAAAGAAGAATCTTAGTAGTTTTCAAGGAAGGGAGGTCACTTAAATTGAAGAGTAATAAAAAAATAGTCCATGTAATAATACTTGTAAGTGTATTGTTTCTAAGTATAATTGTCTATTTGACTTATATACAAATATTTAGAGCAGAGAAGATGGCACAAAACCCTTATAACAAAAGACAATGGATCAGGGAAGATGAAACTATAAGAGGATCTATTTATGATCGTAATGGAGTTCTCTTAGCAGAAACCAAAGTATTAGAAGATAAGACAATGAATTATATTGCAGATGACTACAGATTCGGTGATGA
>CAYLXY010000007.1:0-15880 GCA_964387405.1 uncultured Clostridiaceae bacterium | reverse complement strand
CTTGAGCCAATATTTTTTGATTTCTTTTTCTTTCATAGCCTACTTTACACTATCTTTAATTATCTATGATGGATAATTTAAATAACTATCCTAATACTTTTTTTGCTATTGTTACTGCTTCTTTTGCGTCTTTAGCGTAATAATCTGCATTTATCATATTTGCATAGTCCTCATTTAAGACTGCCCCACCTACCATTACAGTGTAATCAGGATTAACTTCTTTTAAGGCTTCTATTGTTTTTTCCATATTTTTCACAGTAGTAGTCATTAGAGCGCTGAGTCCTACTAGTTTAACATCATGTTTGCTAGCTGCTTCTATTATTTTTTCCTTTGAAACATCCCTACCTAGGTCTATAATTTCATAGTTATAATTTTCTAATATAACTTTTACTATATTTTTCCCTATATCATGAATATCCCCTTTTACAGTGGCTAGTACTATCTTACCACTAGACATTTGAGGATTCCCATCTTTGCTTAGTTTTTCTTTTATAATCTCAAACACATTTTTTACTGTTTCTGCTGATCTTATTAGCTGCGGAAGAAAAGTTTCTCCTTTTTCATATTTCTCTCCAACCAGATCTAGGGCAGGTACTATATACTCATTAACAATATCCAAGGCTTCTTTTTCTTCTAGTAATTTTTTAGTAGCTTCCTTTGCATCTTCTTTAATTCCCTTTAGTATTATTTCAAAGAGATTAGCTTCTTTTTTCTCCTTGATAACTTCTTGGCCACTTTCCTCTTTAGATGCTTTTTCATGGTAGCTTAAGTATTCTGGTGCACCCTTATCTTGATTCCATAGAACTTTAGAAGCTAGTATTGCTTCCATCATACCCTTGTCCATAGGGTTTATTATAGGTAGGTCTAAGCCTGCAAATAAGCTGGCAGATAAAAATGTTCTATTTATAAGGTCCCTATTAGGTAGTCCAAAGGATACATTTGATACTCCTAGTACAGTTTTTACATTTAATTTTTCCTTTACTAGAGAAAGAGCCTTTAAAGTTTCTTCTACTTCTTCCTGCTGAGCTGCTGCTGTCAATGTTAGGCAGTCTATATATATATCTTCCCTAGCTATACCATATGCTTCTGCCTTCCTTACTATTTTTTCTGCTATTTTAAACCTTTCCTCTGCTTTTTCAGGTATACCATTTTCATCTAAAGTAAGACCTACGACTGAGGCACCATATTTTTTTACTATAGGTAGTATTTCATCTAAAATTGCTTCTTCTCCATTTACTGAATTGACTATAGCTTTTCCATTGTAAACTCTTAATCCTTTTTCTATAGCTTGAGGATTTGTAGAGTCTATTTGAAGTGGGACATCTAGTATGGATTGTATTTCTTTGATAACCTTAGCTATGGTTTCTACCTCATTTATTTCTGGCAAACCAACATTGACATCTAAAATATCAGCCCCTGCATCTACTTGGTCTATAGCTTCCTTTAAAATATAGTCTATGTCTCCCTTTACTAATGCTTCTTTAAAACGTTTTTTACCTGTAGGATTTATCCTTTCACCTATTACTTTTACTTGATCTATTATTACTGCTTGAGTTGGAGTGCATACTCCACTTATAGCTGGGTTTTTTCTCTCTTTCCCCCTTATATTACTTACAGTATCTACTAGGTTTTTTATATGCTTGTCTGTAGTTCCACAACAACCCCCTACTACTTTAACACCTTCTTCTACAAATTTTTTATTGTAATAGGAAAAATCCTCTGGACATATATTAAATACAGTTTCCCCATTAACTATACTAGGTAAACCTGCATTTGCTTGAACCATAACGGGAGTTCTGCTTATATCTAGTATTTCATATACTATAGGCTCTAATTCTTTAGGTCCTAGAGAGCAATTAACACCTAAAGCATCTACTCCTAAACCTTCTACTACCATTACCATTGATTTTACATTGCAGCCTGTAAAGGTCCTTTTATCTTCTTCAAAGCTCATTGTGCAAAACACAGGCAGGTTAGAATTTTCTTTAACTGCTAATATTGCTGCCTTTGCTTCATATAAATCTGTCATTGTCTCTATTAATATTAAATCTACCCCACTTTTTACACCTTGTATAACTTGTCTTTTAAAAATATTATAAGCTTCTTCAAAACTTAATGTACCCATGGGTTCTAGAAGTTCTCCAATAGGCCCTATATCTAAAGCTATATATATATCTTTTTTGTCTTCTGTATCCTTTGTATCTTTAATTGCTTTTTTAACATTTTTTACTGCTCCATCTATAATTTCTTCTACTGTATAATTACTACTTTCAAGTTTAATTTCATTAGCTCCAAATGTATTAGTAGTAATAATATTTGCTCCAGATTCAATATAGCTTTTATGTATGTCTATTACTATTTCAGGAGACTCCATATTTATTATTTCTGGTAATTCCCCTATTTTTAATCCTCTCTCTTGAAGCATGGTTCCCATAGCACCATCAAATATTAAAATTCCACTTTTAAGCTTGGATATAACCCCCACATTTACCACCCTCTCTACTGTAGATACAAGTTGCGTAATTTTTACAAGTTAAACAACTATTATTTTTAGGAGACGAAAGATCTTCATTAGGATTTTGTTTATGCTTAATATCCATTAGCCCTACTATGGCTGTAACTGATTTTCTAGGTATTAAGATGCTATGTGCAGTTGCAGTAAGGCCTATGGCTTTTTGTGCACCTAATACAGATAGAAAATCTTTCTGTATGTCTATAGGTAAGTCTCCATAACCAGGACTGTATCTGGATGTTAATGTTTTGTTTTCTTTGTTAGCAGTTTCTTCTAGTTCTTCACATATTTCATCAGAAATCTCCTCTATTGCTGTAGTAGCACAAGCATCTAATATTAAGGCTTTTGTCATACTTATTTTCTCATAATATCTTATTTTAGAATCTACTTCATTTCCTAATGTTACTGCCATTAATATACAGGTTTCAGATTTATCTAGATGTTTTTTAATATCTTTTCCTATTAAAGTTAAATTAGTGTCTTTTAAATATAATTCTTTCTCTCCTTTAACTATATTAAAGGATCTATGTATATGCTTTTTCTTAATTAGATTTCTCATCTCTTCCATTGACTCATCAATCAAATCATTAGTGACTTTATCTAAGTTTTGATTTCTATAACCTAAATATCTTAACACTTCGTTTTTATTTCTAGGGCTTTTTTTCATCTATTGCACAACCTTTGTATAAAATTGATACTTCTATGTATAAATTCTAGCATCCCAAATATCTTTTCTTGATCTCGCTGTCATCCGAATATGTTTTGCCTGGTATTCTGAAGGTTTTCCGCGTGATATTCTGAACGTTTTCCGCTTGTCATCCTGAACATAGTGAAGGATCTTAAGTTCTAAAACTAAGATTCCTCACTAGGTTCGGAATGACAAAGACAAGTTCGGAATGGCTGAATATACTCGAAATGATAAATACAGCAATGGTTTTGTCATTCAAAGGAGCATAGCGACGAAGAATCCTAATACTAAGAATGACAATTTGCACTGTCATCTATTTATGGAGTCTAATATAGAAGTAAGTCCTCTAGTTATATTTTTAGCTATATAAGGGCTATTCATTGTGTATAAATGTATCCCTCTAACACCTGATGAAATCAAGTCTACTATTTGTTCTAAAGCATATGCTATTCCTGCATCTCTTAAGGCTTCTTTATCGTGTTCGTATCTATCCATTATTTTTACAAATTTATGGGGCAGTTTAGCACCACAAAGTGAAATTATTCTTTCGATTTGCTTTTTATTAGTTACAGGCATTATACCTGCTTGTATAGGTAGTTTTATGTTTTTTTGTTCTACTCTATCTAAAAAATCATAAAAACTATTATTGTCAAAGAAAAGCTGGGATATTAAATAGTCTGCTCCTGCTTCTTCCTTTAATTTTAATATTTCCATATCAAAATCTATGCTTTCACATTCAATATGTCCTTCTGGATAACAGGCAGCTGCTACTCCAAAATCTTCCATTTCTTTTATGTGTCGTATTAGTTCTTGAGAGTTATTAAAGTCTCCTGGTGAATACCCACCTTCTGGTATATCTCCCCTAAGTGCTAATATATTTTTTATACCTTCTTTCCTTAAGTCTTCTAATATCTTTGTGGTTTCTTCTTTTGTGGAGCTTATACTTGTTAAATGAGCTAAAGCTTCTATACCGTATTTATTTTTAATTAAAGATGATATTTCAGTGGTTCTGTTGCTAGTATATCCACCTCCTGCTCCATAGGTAACACTGATATAATCTGGATTTAGGTTTTTTAAACCTTCCAATGTATTGTATATGGTTTCTATAGGTGATGTTGGTTTAGGTGGAAATACCTCAAAGGAAAAAACCACCTTTTTTTCATCAAATAACTGCCTTATGTACATTTTTATCTCTCCCTTGAAATATAAAAACCCTTTCATCAAAGTTAATATCTTATGATGAAAGGGTTTTTTATATATGTAATAGTATATATTATTCCTTCTCATCTTCCTTCAGGTTTTACTATACCTAAAGCAGGAGTTGGCACCTTCCAGATTGTTATATCTGTAGGCTGCCGAGGTTTCCTAGGGCCCTTCCCTCCACCTCTCTTGATAAGAGTTTTTATTTAATTGTCTGCAAGTTACAATTATTGTACTCCTTATTCCTATTAAAGTCAACTACTTATTTTTATTGAAATTTGTCTACATTTATTGTATAATAACTTCAACAACATTGTTCTGATATTTAATAATGGAGGTTTTATATATGGCAACAGGCAATTATTTAGAAAATCTACTAGATGAAGAAATAATAAGAAATTTAATTGTAAGAATTGGAGAGGTTTCAGATATTACAGGAATACCAACAAGAAAGATTCGATATTGGGAGGAAAAGGGTATCATTCATTCTGTTGACGATTCTAACAGTGCTCGTAGATATGACTATATCAACATTAAAAGAATTTTTCTTATAAAAGAACTAATTGAAGAAGGTTATACTCTAGAAGCAGCATCTAATAAAGTTGATGATCGTATTTCCCGTTTAGTCAAAGCTTTTGATCAGCTTTCAAAGAAAGTGAATCAACCTGACGAGATAATTTAATATATTGCTTAACAAAAAAACCAACAAAGAATTGTTGGTTTTTTATATTATATTATAAATTCATTTTTTATAAACTATCTGGAAAATCTTCTCTGAACTTTTTAGCTAGTTTTTCTTGCCAATCAGATACTGCTTCTAATCTTCCGAAGAAGAATCTTAATGTTTTTGGTTCTTCTACAAACTTTAATCCACCTACTAAATGACGGTTTTCATATAACCAAGCTATTCTATCTACTGCGTACTTAACTTGAGATAGTGTAAATACCCTTCTTGGCATAGCTAATCTTAATAGCTCCATATTTGAAAGTGGTTCTGTACCATCTTCTCGTCTTTGCTCTGACATAGTACCTCTTTCCATTCCACGTACACCACTTACAATATATAATGCTGCTGCTAAGGCACCTGCTGGGTACTCATTCTGTGGAACATGATCTAAAAACCTCATAGCATCTACATGACATCCTAAACCACCTGCTGGTGTTACTACTGGAACTCCTTTTTTAAGCAGTTCCTCCACCATAAATGATGTGAATTGAGGTCCTTGATTAATAATATCTTCATCCATAGTTTCATCTAAGCCAACTGTTAATGCTTCCATTTCTCTAACAGACATTCCACCATATGTTAAGAATCCTTCATATAAAGTTATAAAATCTCTCATATCCATATATAATTTTTTACTATTCATACACATTCCGCCACCTCTGGCAAATCCTAATTTACGTGCTGAAAAGTAAGTAAGATCACACAAATCAATTATTTCCCGGGTTATTTCTTTTATAGTCATTGTTTTACATTTTTCTTCTCTTTCTTTATTAAAGTGTAAGTTATCTGCTAATAAACTAGCATCTAATACAAGTAAAAGGTCATTATCATCACATACTTTTCTTACATCTTGAAGGTTTTCAATGGAAAAAGGTTGACCTCCTATTAGGTTTGCTCCTGCTTCCATACGAACAAATGCTATCTTTTCTCTTCCATTCTTTGCTATTATATCTTTAAGTTTATCAATATCCATATTTCCTTTGAAGGGGTGATCGCTTGTAACTTCTATTCCTTCATCTATAATAATTTCTTCTATTGAACCACCGTTTAGCTCTATATGTGCTTTGGTAGTGGTAAAATGGTAGTTCATAGGTACTATTGTGCCTGGCTTTACAAATGCTTTTGCAATTATGTTCTCGCAAGCTCTCCCTTGGTGTGTAGGTAAGAAGAATTCTGTACCGAATATCTCTTTAATCTTATTTTCAAGTCTAAAATAGGTCTCACTACCTGCATAGCTATCATCTGCTATCATCATTGCCGCTTGTTGTTTATCACTCATAGCATTTACTCCACTATCTGTTAACATATCCATAAATACGTCTCTATTTCTAAGTAAAAATGTATTGTTACCTGCTTCTTGCATAAATTCTAAACGCTTTTCTACAGGTGCTAATTCTAATTTTTGTACTATACGTACTTTATGCATTTCTAATGGTACTTGTTCACCGCTAAAAAATTTTACTCTTGACATTTTCATCATTCCTCCAATTTTATTAAGTGTTTTGTAATATATTTACAATTTAAGATTAAATAGTCGTAGTCCGAGTCCATATAATCACTCCTTTATAAAAAACAAACCGCCCTTCATATATTTTATACAAATATACAAAGGACGGATAATTTCCGTGTTACCACCTTAATTTATTAATACCTTACGGTATCAACCTTATCAAGTACCGACAAAATAGTGAGTACTTTAGCACTATAACGGGTGCAGGTTTCCGACTTAGCCTAATAGGTGGTTAACCTTTCGGTAAGTAGTTCTTAAGATGTATTCAGAATAATATCCCCTGCACCTTTCACCAACCGGTAGCTCTCTTTATAGGTCTTCTTATTCTTACTAGTTCTTAGTCAACACTTTTTAATATTTTTTGTTTTTAATTTAATAACAGTATAGTTTCATTTGAAAGCAATGTCAAGTCTTTTTTTATTTTATTGAAATTTAAATATAATTCCTATTATAGCAGAACCTACTAAATAGCTTATAGGATGCTTATCATATTTCTTTATAAAAACCATAATTATCACTAATAATATAACTGATTTTATGTTTAATAACAGTGAAATTTTAGTTGATAAAAAATTAGAAATATTTTTAAATTCATCAATATTAAATAGTGATACTTTTGCCACTTCAAAACCTACTGCTGCAATAAGACCTGTTACTGCCGGTCTTATACCTATAAAGGCAAATTTCACAAGTGGTTCTTCACTAAATTTTGTAAAATAATGTGCAATTATTAATATAATTATAACAGATGGGGTTATAACTCCTAAAGTCGAAACTAACCCTCCTAATACACCTGCTGTTGTATTGCCTACAAAAGTAGCTGCATTTATACCTATAGGTCCTGGAGTGGACTCTGAAATTGCTATCATATCCAATATTTGTTTTTGACTAATCCAACCGTATTTTTGTCCTAGTTGTTTAATAAATGGTAATGTAGCAAGACCTCCACCTATAGCAAACAATCCTATTTTTAAAAATTCTAAGTATAGCTTTAGGTAGATCATCTTACATCACCTCTTTTAACTTTAATACTGTCCCTACCCCTTACAATTCCTAATAATGCTGATATAACTATTACTATAATTGGCGAAAGGTTTGTAAAGGCAATTATTATAAATGCAAATACAAATATTACTATACCTAGCAAATTTTTTACAGTTTGCTTAAACATTGTATATATGGTCATTGTAATTAATGCAATAACTCCTACTCTTATGCCTCCAAAAGCATATTGTACAATTTTATAATTTTGAAACTGCTGAAAGAATGTTGCTATTATAGTTATAATGACTAGTGATGGTAATATTACCCCTGCTGTTGCAACAATACCACCTGCAATACCTTTTCTTTTATAGCCTATAAAAGTTGCTGTGTTTACAGCAATAACTCCAGGTGTACATTGGCCAATGGCAAAACAATCTATAATTTCCTCATCTGTAGCCCATCTTCTTGTTTCTACAACTTCTTTTTGTATAATTGGCAGCATGGCAAATCCACCACCAAAGGTAAATGCTCCAATATTTAAGAACATAACAAATAATTCCCACAGTTCTTTCATATATTTTCACTCCTTGTATAGATTGGGCAAGGCAGGTCAGCAGACTACGTACAATATAGTTTTTACGATTTTGTTATTCGTAGCCTAGCCAGGACATCCAACAGAGTCGCCCCTACTTATCCTACTTTGGATTGATTTTTCCCACTTGTAAATTGGCTATTATAAAGATCTGCATAAAATCCTTTTTGCTCTAAAAGCTCTTTATGATTCCCTTTTTCTATAATACTTCCTTCGTTCATAACTAATATTACATCTGCATCACGAATTGTAGATAATCTATGGGCTATAACAAAGCTTGTTCTGCCTTCCATGAGGGTTTCCATAGCTTTTTGTATATATATTTCTGTTCTAGTATCTACACTACTGGTTGCCTCATCTAAGATTAATATGGCAGGGTCTGCTAATATGGCCCTAGCAATTGTAAGAAGTTGCTTTTGTCCTTGGGAAATATTAGATGCTTCATCACCAAGTATTGTATCATATCCATAAGGTAGTCTTCTAATAAAATAATCAGCATGGGCAGCTTTTGATGCTTTAATAATTTCCTCTTCTGTCGCATCTTGTCTACCGTAAGCTATATTGTCTCTTATAGTTCCATTAAATAACCAGGTGTCTTGCAAAACCATACCAAAAATATTTCTTAAATGTCCACGTTTTAGGTCTCTAATATCAACACCATCAACTGTAATTTTTCCATCTTCTATTTCATAAAAACGCATAAGAAGATTTACGAGAGTAGTTTTACCTGCCCCAGTTGGTCCTACAATAGCTATGGTCTGACCTGGTTTTACATCTATATTCATATTTTCTATTAGTGTTACTCCTTCTTCATACCCAAATTTTACATTTTTAAATATAACTTGACCTTTTGGTATTTTAATAATTTTACTATCTTCTATATCTGGTATTTCTTCAACTTCATCTAATAGTTCAAATACACGTTCTGCTGACGCTATAGTGGATTGTAATATATTGGCTATATTAGCTGTTTGAATAATTGGTCGTGTAAATTGTTTTGAATACTGTATAAAAGCCTGAACATCTCCTATTTTTACTGCATTTCCAATTGCTAAAATACCACCGACAACAGAAACAAATACGAATCCAATATTGTTAATAAAAGACATTAGTGGCATTATTACACCTGAAATAAACTGAGCCTTCCAGCCTGCATCGTAAAGAATATTGTTAATTTTATCAAAATCTTCTATAGACCTTTCTTCTCTAGAATATGCTTTGATTATTTTATGCCCTGTATATACTTCTTCTATATGGCCGTTTAATTCTCCTAAAGTTTTTTGTTGTTTAACAAAATATCCCTGTGATTTTTTAGCAATTACTTTTGTTACTAATCCATACAATGGCAAGGTTACAACTAAAATAAGAGTCATAGTAGGACTAATTACAAGCATCATAATTACAATACCTATAAGGGTGGTTATTGATGTTATAAGCTGTGTAGAACTTTGTTGTAAGGTGTTACTTATATTGTCAATGTCATTTGTAACACGACTTAATATTTCTCCATGGGTGTGAGTATCAAAAAACTTTAATGGTAATTTAGCAAGTTTTTCGTTTACGTCATTACGCATATTGTACATTGTTTTTTGAGTAACAATTGCCATAACAAGTTGTTGTATATAAGCAAAAAATCCACTAGCAATATACAATCCACCTAAAACAATTAATATTTTAATTATATAATTAAAATCTATACTGGCTCCTGCTATACCTTGGATTTTTTGTTTTGTACTTTCAAAAAGCTCGGTTGTTGCCATACCCATAATTTTTGGACCAAGTATGGTAAATACTGTGCTCAATATTGCAGATATAACTACTATAATTAATTGAAGGTTAAATGGTTTTAAGTAAGTTAATAATCTTTTAAGTGTGCCTTTAAAATCTTTTGCTTTCTCTGTAGGCATACCCATTACAGGTCCTCTTCTTTGGCCTCTGCCCAGTCTCACTTTTGGTTCTTGTTCTTTATTATCCTTCATTAGGCAATCTCCTCCTCTGAAAGCTGGGAAGATACTATTTCCCTATAAACATGACAAGTTTTTAATAATTCTTCATGTTTTCCTATTCCTAAAATTATACCTTTATCTAAAACTATTATTTGATCTGCATCTATAACAGAGCTTACTCTTTGTGCAACTACTATTAATGTAGTATCAGTAGTTTCACTTTTTAAAGCACTACGTAATTTTGCATCAGTTTTAAAGTCAAGTGCAGAAAAACTATCATCAAATAAATATACTTTTGCTTTTCTTACTAATGCTCTTGCAATGGAAAGTCTCTGTTTTTGTCCTCCAGATAAATTGGTTCCACCCTGTGTAATAAGGGATTTAAACTTATCCTCCAAGTTTAATATAAACTCGGAAGCTTGTGCTACATCTGCTGCATGGCTGATTTCTTCTTCGCTTGCATCTTCTTTACCATATTTAATATTTTCTTCAATTGTTCCTGTAAAAAGAACTGCTCTTTGAGGAACAAGTCCTATATTTTGTCTTAGATTTTCCTGTGTCAACTCTCTAATATCTACTCCATCTAACGAAACACTTCCACTATCTATATCATAAAATCTAGGAATAAGATTTATTAATGTTGATTTTCCTGAACCAGTTCCTCCTATAATAGCAGTTACTTCTCCTGGTTTTGCAATAAAGGATATATCTTTTAGGGCTGGTTCCTCAGCACCAGGATAAGTGAATGTTACTTTTTGAAATTCTACAATGCCATTTTTTATATCAACAATATTAGCTTTCTCTGGGTCTTTTATTTCTGGTTCTGTATCTAATACTTGGTTAATCCTTGTAGCAGATGCGGAAGCACGAGGTATCATTACAAATATCATAGATAACATCATTAAGGCAAAGAGAATCTGCATTATATATTGAATGTATGCCATTAGATCTCCTACCTTCATAACTCCATTATCTATATTTATAGAACCGAACCATATTACAGCTATTATTGTAAAATTTAATATTAAAGTCATTACTGGCATCATAGCTGCTAATATTTTATTAACTTGGATTGTTGTATCTGTAAGGTCTTTATTGGCTGCATCAAAACGTTTTTGTTCATAGTCCACTCTATTAAAAGCTCTAATTACTCTAACCCCCATAAGATTTTCCCTTAATACTTGATTTAGCCTATCGAGCTTAGTTTGTATTGCCTTAAAAAGTGGTACTCCTTTTTTTGTTACAATAGTTATTACCAATATAATTATTGGCATTACAAAGACAATAATTAAGGACAACTTTGCATTTTTAGAAACAGCCATAATTATGCCACCTATAGCCATTATAGGTGCTCTTGCCATCATTCTAAGAGACATCATTACTACTTGCTGTATTTGTGTAATATCGTTTGTTGTTCTAGTTATTAAAGATGATGTTCCTATTTTATCGAATTCATTGAGTGAAAATTCTTCTGCTCTTTTAAAAACTTCACTACGAAGATTTCTCCCAAATGCCATGGAAATCCTTGATGATAAATACATTGATACAACTGCTAGTAATATAGCCGCTAAGGCAATTATTATCATTATTCCACCAGTTTTAAATATATAAGGTGTATCACCATTAGTTACACCTATATCAACAATATTACCCATCAAGGTAGGTAAAAAGAGTTCTAAAATAACTTGTATAAATATCAATCCTAAGGTTGTTAAATAAGCTGGCCAATAAGGCTTTAAAAACTTAAACAATTTTTTCACTTAATCCTCTCCAATCTGTAAAACAAAAAGACACAGACCCTAACAATTAAGATCCGTGCTTTGTTTTTTGTAAGTCAATCCATGATTCATAAACTACTTTCCTATGATTAGCCTTTCCAATTCTAATGGTTCTATATACTGCCCATTTTTATAGGCTCTCATGTTTCCACCAGAAATTTCATCTATTAAGACTATTTCCCCTTTTTCTCCAACTTTTCCGAATTCAAGTTTAATATCATAAAGTTCTATATCTTTTTTAGCTAATTCTTCTTTTATTATATTTGAAATTTTAACAGCAAGATCCTTTATTACTTTATATTCATCTCTAGATAAAATATTTAACATATGAAGACCATCTTCTGAAATAGGTGGGTCGTTACGTTCATCATCTTTAAGTGTAAGCTCTACAAAGGCATCTAACTTTTGACCCTCCTCTGCATACATTCCATAGCGGCGTAAAAAACTACCTACTGCTCTGTAGCGACAAATAACTTCTACTCCATTTCTAAACATAGTAGCTGGTTTTACTGTCATTGTAGCTTCTTCTATATTTGCATCAATATAATGAGTTGGTATGTCTTTATCTTTTAATACTTCAAAGAAAAATTTTGTTAATTTAAGTCCAGATTTACCTATTCCTTCTATGGTTAAGCCAACTGTATTTGCCCCTGGGTCAAATTTGCCGTCTTCTCCAGTTACATCGTCTTTAAATTTAAGTAGATAATTACCATCCTCTAAATCATATACATCCTTTGTTTTACCTTTATAAACAAGTTTCATAATATTTAGCTCCCTTTTAGTTTTTATATTATATTTTGCCCAACAGTTTACTTTATAATTTATTATACAATAAGTTTTTTTAAAAACCAAATATTTTGTATAAGAAGTTATGGGGACGACAGACTGCGTAAGAAAGTCATCCTGAATCAAATGAAGAGTCTTATTTTTAAGTCGCTTAAGATCCTTCGCTTCGCTCTGGATGACAATTCTTACGCAATCTGACCTTTTATTTTCTATGTAAACTAATAAATTATAATATAAAACCAGAGTTAGGCTTAACAGTCAAGCCTAACTCTGGTTTATATTACATATTTGATCTAGCTTTGAAAATTTAATATGTAAAATTTAGTAGCTATATACTCCTCTATTAAGGCCATCTCTAATAGCTGAGATTACTTTTGATGATCTAATAGTAGCGCCTGTAAATGCATCAAGATCTTCTTGTACAATGTCTCCTGGCTCATAAAGATCTTTCAAATCCTCTCTTATATCTTTTCCTTCAAGATAATCAAGTAGGTCTGTATATTGAACAGCTAAAGCTTTAGTCATTTCATCAGCATCTTCTGCCCTATAATCTACACCTTTATACTCTAGGTGTCTAAACTTAGCTTCTGTAACCTTGTTGTCTTCTAATTTAAGTTGAACTCCAACTTGCATAGATCCTCCATCTAAAAATGCACCCCTATATGTTCCATCTTCGAAGCTTACTTCTTGTACTGTTGGTGTTTCTGTAGTTGATCCTTCATCTGCACACCCAACTAATCCTACTAAAGACATAATAACTAATATTGCAATTGCAATTCTTTTCATGAAATATCTCTCCCCTATTATTATTTTACTAGCTTATGTTAATATTTTATCATCAGGGGCAAGGATTTCATACTGTGTATTTTGTCCCAGTAGTAGGTACATTTGTCCCTACTTTTCATCTTTTCTTCTAATCCAGTAGCTAGCCGCCTCAGTTCTATTAGAAACATTCAACTTTTTAAATATATTACTAACATAGTTGCGGACAGTTTTATCCGAAATAAATATATCTCCTGCAATTTCTTTATTCGTTTTGCCTAAACTAAGCATTTGCAAGATTTTGGTTTCTTGTGGACTTAGGTTAAATCCTGGTTCATCCTTTTCTTCTTTTATATTATTAAAAACACTTTCTGTGATAGAAGGATCTAATGCAGATTCTCCTTCATAAACTCTGATTATAGTTTTTATTAATTGATCACTTTCAATATTTTTTAATAAATATCCATCGGCCCCTGCCCTAATAGCTTCTATGACTATATGGTTTTGTGAATAGGCTGTTAGGATTATAATCTTCACAGTGGGAAACTGTTTTTTAATTGTTATACATCCATTGACCCCATCACCATCTGGCAGTTTAAAATCTAGCAAAATAACATCTGGCTTTGTTTTACCAGCTACTTCTATACCTTGGCTTAATGTTTCTGCCTCTCCACACACTTCCAAACGATCACTTAATTGCAATATTAATTTCAAGCCATTTCTTACTATACTGTGATCATCTACTAACAATACTTTTATCTTATTTTTCATAAGCTGATTCCTCCCAAGGTATTATAAATTCAATACTTGTACCTTTTTTGATTTTGCCTATTTTAAATAATCCTCCAACTTGTTCTGTCCTTTCTTTCATAGAACTAAGTCCAAATTGCCTTTGAGGATTTATATCAGCGACTGAAATTCCGACTCCGTTATCTGTTACTTTAATATATAAAAGTTCAAGTTTTGATTCTAATAAAACCTCCGCATAAGTAGCCTTAGAATGTTTAATTACGTTACTAATAGCCTCTTGTACAATATAATAAATCTGTGTAGATTTTTCTGGAGACAGCTTGCCTAAATTTAATGAAGATATTTCGTATTTAAGATTAATTTTTATGGTCTGATTACTATTAAATTTATTTACTAGTTGTTCTACACTATCTTTTAAATCGTCTAATTCTATAAAATCTAATGCTGTAGATGTTAAAAATTCCCGGGTTTTATCTATTGTATTATTTAAATCCGTCTTTACTTCTTCTAAAAGGAATAGTGAATTTTCCCCTACTTTATTTTTAGTTAAATATTCTACTTTTAAACCAGCAGCATACAAACCCTGTATAATGCTATCATGTATTTCTAAACCTAGGTTTCTTCTTTCCTCGGAGGCTATTCTATGATTTTGTAATCGGTTTAATCTTTCTTTTTGTTCCCATCCAAAGGTATCTATTACCTTAATTAATAAAAAGCTTATTATTAATCCAACAGAAGCCTTTAATATTTGTGTTGGAATTTTAAAATATTCTAAAAAAACTCTACTATTGATTGTATTTGCAGGGAAAAAGTCCATTTGCTTTACTAATATCCCTTCTAAAAGTCCATAAAGCAAAAAAGTCCATGATAAGCTTTTATATCTTCTAGCCATTTCACTTGATTTACTTTCCTCTATTAGCTTAGCGTTGAAATAGAGCGCTAAGGCTGAAATTATACAACTTGGAAATGCTAGCATATAACGAAGTACTATAGTATTATATTTTGGATTTAAAATATGATAATTTAATCCATAGTATGAAATGTAATATATAAAACCTGCAAACCATGCTACAAGTAATGCTATAGGAATTTTAAGTACTTTATTTTTATATTCCTTAGCCAATGGTAACAAACTAATACCAAAATACATTAAAAATCCAAAGGAAAGGGCTTTTAAAATTTGTTTTGTTATAAAAAGATGTATGTCTAAATGGGGATATAGTCCTATAATTGTAAGCATGGTAATCCATTCTGATATGCCATGGATGATTCCAAAGTAACCCAAGTATTTTAAATGCTTCACTAATGGAAGATTGGTTACTTCTATATCTTTTTCCTGGACAGAAAAAATCCCCATATTAATAAATGCGAATCCATAAATTAAATATAAGAAAAAGTATTCTTTGCTCATATGTCAGATCTCCTATAATCTATTTTGTCTAGGGACTTATGATTTTCCCTTAGCTTTTATTATAGCATAGTATAAAAAAACTACGAGTTCCATATGGATGCATAAAAAACTAGAGCCAAGCTCAATTTTAAGCCCTTCTCTAGTTTGTAAAATTTATTTATGTGATTAATTCTCTTGAATTTTTATTAATAGATAATATGTTATTGAATTTATAAAAATATATTGATAGTCTAC
>CAYLXY010000006.1:0-16418 GCA_964387405.1 uncultured Clostridiaceae bacterium | reverse complement strand
GGAGCAAGGCTTAAGCAGTTTAAATAAAGAAATAGAACTTCAATCTTCAGGATGGCATAAGCTAAGTCAAGCATTAGAGCCTATTGGTGCAAAAATGCAGGATGTAGGCAAGAAGATGGAAGTGATAGGAAAAGATCTAACTAAAAAGCTTACCCTACCCTTAGTTGGAATTGGAACTGCTGCTGCAAAAGTAGGATCTGACTTTCAAGCTGGAATGAGTGAAGTCCAAGCCATAAGTGGTGCTACAGGTAATGACTTAAAACAGCTAGAGGAAAAAGCAAAAGAGATGGGTGCTACTACAAAGTTTAGTGCCACTGAATCTGCTGAAGCTTTAAAATATATGGCAATGGCAGGATGGGATACAAACCAAATGGTAGATGGACTTGATGGAGTTATGATGTTAGCTGCAGCAAGTGGAGAGAATCTAGGTTCAGTTTCTGATATTGTAACGGATGCCCTTACAGCCTTTGGTATGGAAGCAAAAGACGCATCAAGCTTTGCAGATTTACTGGCAAGTGCATCATCAAACTCAAATACAAATGTAGCATTACTAGGGGAGTCATTTAAATATGTGGCTCCTCTTTTTGGTGCCATGGGTTACTCAGCAGAAGATGCAGCTCTAGCACTAGGTCTTATGGCCAACGCTGGTATTAAAGGATCTCAAGCTGGAACAAGTCTTAAAACGGCCATAGCAAATCTAGCAAACCCAACAGATAAGATGAAAACTGCCATGGACAAATTAGGAATATCCATAACAGATGCAAATGGAGAACTGTTACCTTTTAAAGATGTAATGGGGGATTTAAGACTTAAGTTTGCAGACCTTTCTGAAGAACAACAAGCCCAATATGCAGCTACAATATTTGGGAAAGAAGCCATGGCTGGAATGCTTTCAATAATAAATGCATCTGAAGAAGACTATGAAAAGTTAACCAAGGCTACTAGGGAATATAGTGGTGTAGCAAAAGAGATGGCTAATGTTATGATAGATAATCTTCAAGGTGGAATTACCATATTAAAATCTGGACTTGAAGCTGTAGGTATACAGATATTTGAAATACTTCTACCCCATCTTAATAACTTAGTTGAAAAATTACAAGAGGCAGTGGATTGGTTTGGAAACCTAAGTCCAGCAACCCAGGAAACCATAGTTAAACTAGCTTTAGTTGCAGCTGCTCTAGGACCAATTTTAGTAATAGGTGGAAAACTAATAGGAGGAATAGGAACTGCCATAACTGCAATATCCACTATATCAGGAGCAATAGCTGTAGCAAGTACTGGAGCTGTAGCAGCAACCCCTGCCATTGGAGCATTAGCCACAGTATTTACAGTTTTAACTGGACCAGTTGGTCTTGCAATCGCAGCCATAGCTGGAGTAACAGCTGTAGGAATAGCCTTATATAACCATCTTAAAAAGGAAAGTATTCCAGCTATTGAACTATTTGGAGATGAAGTATCGGATTCTACTAAGAAAGCTGTAGGTGGATTTTTAGAATTAAATGATGAAGCAACCCTAGCCCTGAATCAATTATCCTGGTCTGGTCAAGAGGTAACTAAGGAAATGGCAGATGGAATAACTAATAAATTTTCACAGATGGCAAGTGATATACAGGCAGGTCTTGATAAACACCATAATGAATCACTATCTAAAATAGAGGGTTTTGTAAATAATAGCACTTCACTTTCAAAAGAAGAACAGGATGAAATATTAAATAATATGCAACAAGGCTATGAAAATAGAAAGCAAAGTATAGCTGATGGTGAAGTAAGGATTAAAGAAATACTAGATACTGCATCTACTGAAAAAAGAGCCATAACTAAAGCTGAACAGGAAGAAATAAACTCTATTCAAAAGGAAATGGTGGAAACAGGTATTAAAGTTTTATCTGAAAATGAAATAGAAGCTAAAGTCATAATGGAAAGGATGAAAGCCCAAGCTGGAGAAATAACTGCAAAGCAAGCTGCTGAAGTTGTTAAGAATTCCATAGAGCAAAAGGATAAAACAGTAAAAGCAGCAGAAGACCAGTATAACGAAGTGGTAAAAGAAATCATAAGGCAAAGGGATGAAGCAGGAACTATTACCAAAGACCAAGCTGATAAACTAATATTAGAAGCCACTAGGCAAAAGGATGAGTCTATTAAGAAGGCTGAAGAAATGCATAAAAAGGTAGTAGATGAAGCCAAGGCTCAAGCCAAAGAACACGTAAATCAAGTGGAATGGGAAACTGGAGAAATTAAAACTAAATGGCAGGTTATGAAAGATGATATAGCAACCAAAGCTAAAGCAATAAAAGAAGATGTAAAAAATAGATGGGAAGAGATAAAGAAGGACTCAGCTGAAAAGTGGGAAAATATTAAGACAGATTTATCTAATAAGTGGACTAATATTAAAACAGATACAGCCACCAAGGTACAGGAAATAAAACAAAATGTAACGAGTAAGTGGTCTGAAATTAAAACTGATACAGAAAATAAGTGGTCAGATATTAAGTTTGAAATAAGTGAAAAGGCAAATGATATAAAGACAAAAATAATAGATTCCATAACAGAGTCTGCTAGGGAATGGAAGGATAAGGCATCTGATATGCTCTCCACCACCCTAGATAAATTCCCAGCCATGGCCAGTAAAGTATCAGAAGCTTTTTCTAAAGTAGTTGATTCTATTAAGGGTGGAATATCTGCCTTACTAGATTGGAATAAGCAAAAGGTGGAAGATAAAAAAGCTACCTTTACAACTATATTTGAAAACATAACTAAGAACATTACAGAAACCATATCTGGTGGAAGTAGTCCTAAAAAGAACTTTTCTGGAACTAGCTTCTTTCAAGGGGGGCTTACTATGGTAGGGGAACTTGGACCAGAACTTGTGGAACTTCCCCATGGAAGTAAGATCCATAATGATAATGTGACTAAAAAGATGCTATCTGGGGATAAAGGTATAACACAAAACATAGTTATCAACAGTCCTAGTCCATTATCTCCTTATGAGACAGCCAGAAAGATTAAAAATGCCTCTAAAGAATTAGCACTTGAATGGTAGGTGAAAACAGATGGAAAGCTTAATAATTAAAAACACCAAGGGAGACCAGATTATATTAGGTAATCAGGCTCCTTTTTATTTGGAAAAGATAGATGAAATTTTAGGGGTGGATATAGAAAACCAAAAATCACCTAAACAAGATGGTTCGACATATATTGACAATACATTAGATACTAGATCTATTTCCATTGAAGGGATAATTATTACTAAAGATAATCCTAAAAAGGTAGATGAATATAAAAGGCAAATGCAAAAGGTGCTAAATCCAAAGCTAGGGGAAGTAGTAATCCTATATAAAGGTAAAGAAATAATAGCCATAGTGGAATCCACCCCAATATTTCCATCTAGTGAAGGTAGTAGAGGAATATATTATCAAAAGTATCTAATACATCTAATCTGCCATAATCCTTTCTGGGTAGATAATTTTACTGAAAGTAGAGAGATGTCTTATCTTATGGGTGGAATTAAATTTAGGCTATCCCTACCAACTAGCTTCTCCAATAGAGGATTTAGAAGAAAGTGTATTAATGAAGGGGATGTGGATACTCCAGTAATAATAGAATTTAAAGGGCCAGCCACTAATCCTACCGTTAATAACCCAAGTACAGGTGAATTCATCAAAGTTAATAGAAGCCTTGGAGAAGATGATGTGCTAACTATAAATACAGCATTTGGAGAAAAGTATGTAAGGATTAATGGAGATAATGCCTTTCATTATATAGACCTTGATAGTGTATTTTGGCAGCTAGTTCCAGGTGAGAACATCCTAAGCTATGAAAGTAATAACGATAGTATTAAGACTAAAGTAAAAGTTAAATGGAGGAATAGATACATTTAGGAGGTGGTCAAATGGCAGAACAGTACAGGTTCTTTGACTCAATAGATGGAGAGGATGAAAGATATTATACAGCAGATGAGTTTGCAGAGTATTTTAGGCAGTTAATAACTAGTGGTATCTTTAATGGTGGAGATAATTTAAGAGTAAGTTCTACAGGTACAGATATGTCCATCAATATAAAGGAAGGCTATGCTTGGCTTGAAGGCTATTTATATAAAATAGATACAGAGCCTTTAAAGTTAATTATAGATGCAGCAGACCCAAGTTTAAATAGAATAGATAGAGTTGTAATTCGCCTTGATAAGTCTTTGGAGAAAAGATATGTCAGGGCTTTTATATTAAAGGGAATACCTGCTGAAAATCCAGTATTACCAGTATTAACTAGAAATGAAAATGTATATGAAATATCCCTAGCACAGATAGGAGTTATAGCTGGAAAGAGTTTTATATCTGATGATGAAATAACAGATGAAAGATTTGATGAAGGTGTATGTGGAATTGTAAACTCATTAATTAAAATAGATACGCAGCATTTAATTAATAAGCTAGAAAATGAATGGCAGAATTGGTTTGATGGTATTCAAGATGAAACTTATATTACTCAAAAAGATGTAGGAAACTATATACTACCCTACACAGGTAGATATATGGAATATACATCAGTATCAAAACTAACAAATATAGTGGGAAACTTGGATAATTTCAGAATAAAGGATGGACAATTAAAAGGAATTGTTGAAATAAGCCCAAGACCTAAAGAGTTTAAATCTTGGGGAAGCATTGCATATGAAAAGGAAGAAGCTATAGGTGGCAGTGTTAATTTAGAAGCTATAGTTAAAAATGAAGAGCCTGATACCTTTTATGATTATACAGGAAGTAATTATACATTTACCACAGAAACCACATATAACAGTAGTGCTGAAAAAATCTATTACACCTTTGCAATTCCATTTAGAACACCTAGTAGTTTTTCACATGAATTAAGTAGGGAAGCTCTAGTTATAAGGACTAGACTTGGTAGAAGCCATGCAGGTTATTCACCAAATGTAGATATAAAATTAGTAGAGAAAGTATCAGATAGACCAGGTACAACAGAGTTAGCACATACTAGATTAACCTTTACATCAGGAACTACAGATGAAGAATTTAATATAAAGTTAATGTTGAAAAAGGACACCTTATTAAAGCCAGATACAGATTATTTTATAACCTTTAGTAATTTAAGTAATCTATCAAATCCAATTCTATATCAGTTAAAACCATCTTATACAGATATAAATATAGTACCAGCAGAAGATAGGCTAGAAGAAAAAAGAATATGGTGGGGTACTGGTTCATCTTGGACTAAGTTAGCAGATAAATATGCCTGGATGAAAATATCACTAAACAAGTATGACATTTTAAAATCAGATATAAAGAGTGGGGATATTTTAAATAAGCTTCCTAAAGATACACAATTTATTTTTAATCTTGAAAGAGATAATACTACAAGCCCTTCACCAAAAGTATATGATATTTCAATTACTGCAAAAGGAATAAATCAGATAAAAGGAATAATTCCATCAGATTCTGTAATTTTAGAATATCCTACAGCAAGAAGTCATGAACATACTAATCCCCTACCAATATGCAGGGCAAGTTTAACCTTTTGAGGAAGGTATAGATTAAAATGTGAAATGTATGTCTACACAGTATCATCCTATAGTGTATATGTAGAAGTCTTTTTAGAAAGTGTAAATGGAGTTAAATTAGGAAGTGGTTCAGTGAGGGATAACCCTTGGACACCAATAACTATTGATTTAGAAGCAGTTCCACCAAATTCTAAAATCGTAGTAGCCATAAGAGCTGGATATGCTCATGCATCATATAGAGCCTATATAAGAAATATACAGATTTGTGGTGAACTAGGCTCTCAATATAAAGAGATGGAAATACTTTAAAAGAAGGTGATTTAATTGAAGATTATAATAAACGAGGATGGAAAAATAACTAGAATAATTAGTAGTTCGGCTACACCCCAGCAATTAAAGGAGAATGAGTTTGAAATAGAAACCGCTGATTCAAAGCTAATAGAAGCATTTAATATGGGATATAAAATTTTATACAATAAGAAAACAGATTTATTATATTATGAGCCACCAAATGAAATAGATCCTGAAAAGGCAGTTCTCTATGAAGCTATAGCTAATCTATTTGAAGAAGTACAGATATTAAAGACTCAAATTGGAGGTGAGAGATAATGGTACAAAAGTATATGATTCCAGTATATGCATTTTTAATTAAGTCGGATATAAGAGCAATAGAAAGCTTGCCAGAGAATTACCAAATCCCTGTAGCAGAATATATGGCAGGAATAGTTGAGGAAGAATTAAATGAAGCCAATTAGAATATTATCAAAAGAACTAGATTTACTAGGAGAGGTAGACAACTATCTTTCCTTTTCTATTTTAAGAAGATATCATTCTTATGGGGAGTTCCAACTTGTAACAAATATTAAGGTACAAAATGCAGATAAGCTAGAAATCAATAACCTTATTATGCTTGGAAATGACAAACTTAAAACTGGCATCATAAGACATAAAGAAATTAAAGATGAAATACTAACTGTTAAAGGATATACCCTAGGAGCAATTACAAAGCAAAGGATTACTATTCCACCTATAAATAAGGCTACAGATAGTATTGAAGCTGATGCAGAAACAGTAATTAAGCATTATGTACAGAGGAATTGTTTGGATATAGTGGGTATGGAGTTTCCAGAGCTAATGATTGCATCAAATAAAAATAGAGGATTAACCCTCAAATGGCAGTCTAGATATAAGAACTTGGATGAGGAATTAGAAAGTATAAGCAAACTATCAAATCTAGGTTGGCATATATATCTTGATTTCAATTTAAAGAAGTGGATCTTTGATGTATATGAAGGTAAGAATAGGGCAGTAAATCAATCCACTAATCCACCAGTAATATTCTCCCCAGAATTTGATAATGTAAAATCCCAAGAATATATAGATAGCCTAATGGACTATGGAAATTATGCAATTGTAGCTGGACAGGGTGAAGGCGTAAATAGGGAAATAATAACTATAGGAAGCGATGAAACTGGACTTGATAAACACGTAATATTTGTAGATGCTCGGGATTTAGAAAAGTCTTCTGATTTACCAGTAAGGGGTGAACTGAAATTATCAGAGCATAAAAGAATACTTTCATTCCAATCAGAGCTATTACCTAATGGAGCATTTAAGTATGAGGAAGATTGGAATTTAGGAGATGTAGTTACGGTTCAAAATAAAGATTTAAATATTACAATGGACACTAGAATTACAGAGGTAACAGAAATCTATGAGGCAGGTGGCTTTAAACTTAATGTAATCTTTGGAAATAGCCTACCAACTTTAAGAGAAAAACTAAAATCCATAATGGGAGGTAATAACATATGAATAATACAATAAATTTCATAAAAGGAGTATTTACAGCTATTGGAGGCTACTTGGGATATGTACTAGGTGGTCACGATAGCTTTTTATATGCCCTTATAGCCTTTGTAGTAATTGACTATATAACAGGTGTAATGCTTGCAATAATTAGAAAAGAAGTATCAAGCTCCATAGGATTTAAAGGAATATTTAAAAAGATAATGGTGTTTTTAATGGTAGCCATAGGTCACACAATAGATGCATATCTCATAGGAAATGGTGGAGCAATAAGGACAGCAGTAATATTTTTCTATATTTCTAATGAAGGAATAAGTATATTAGAAAACTCTGCAAATATTGGACTGCCTATTCCTGAGAAACTAAAAGAGATATTAGTGCAACTTAAGGATGAGAATAAATAGGAGGTGGTTTAAATGCCAAAGATCATAATGATAGATCTTGGTCATTGACGGTGGTCAGGATCCAGGAGCAGTATATAAAAATAGATATGAGAAAGATGATGTATTAAAAGTAGGGCTTGAAATTACTAAAATCCTAAGAAGCCATGGAATAATAGTTGATGAAACTAGAACTACTGATAAAACTGTGAGTCTTAAGGAAAGAAGCGATATGGAGAATAAGAAGGTCTACGATTGCTTTATATCCATCCACAGAAATGCCTTTAAACCTGAGCAGGCAAATGGAGTAGAAACCTTTACCTATACCAACCAAACAGCAAAGGCTAAAAGTTTAGCAGATAAGATACAAAAGGAATTAGTAGCTATAGGCTTCACAAACCGAGGTGTTAAGAAGGCAAACTTCCATGTATTAAGAGAAACGAAAGCACCAGCAGTATTAGTGGAAATAGGCTTTATTGATAATACAAAGGATAATCAGTTATTCGATAGTAAGCTTGATGAGATAGTGACAGGAATTTCAAAGGCTATACTTTTACAGCTGGGGGTGGAATATAGCACATCGCAAAATCAAAGTCAATCACCAACTGTTCCATCAAATACCCTATACCGAGTAATGGCTGGTTCTTATGCCAACAGGGATAATGCAGAAATCCAAGTAAATAAATTAAAGAAAGCAGGCTTTGATGCAAGCATTATGATATTTAAACCATAGACTTTGGGGGAGATTTTCCCTTGGAGTCTTATTTTTTTAACCCTAAAAACTTAATTTTCTAATATAAAACTATAACTAATTATAAGTGAAGTATAACTTGATAATAGTGAAATGTAATTGTAATATGTGACTACCAAAACCAAAGGAGGAGATGAAATGTTGTTAAATCAAGGCATACAGGACTTTGTAAAATATATGAAACTGATAGACAGGTCAAAGGAAACCATCACAGGATATGAAAAAGAACTGATTTACTTTAACAACTTTTTAAGTGTAAAACATAACTGCCCAATGTATATAAATGACATAAAACTTTCAGACATAGAAGATTACCTTCTAGACCAAAAGAAGAGGGGCATAGCATCAGCCTCTAGAAGCAGATCAGTTTATATCCTAAGAAGTTTTTACAACTATTGCACCAAGAAGGACATAGCAGATAAAAACATAGCAGCCTTACTTGAACCAGTAAAAGTAAAACAAAAGGAAAGAGATTTTTTAACTGAAGATGAATTTGAAGCCTTAGTAGGTGGTATTAAACAGCCCGTAGTTAAAACAGTAGTACAAACCCTTTTCTACACAGGTGGAAGAATATCAGAAATAACTGACTTAAAACTAGATGAAGTAGATTTAGAAGACAGGGTAATCCACATCATAGAAGGAAAAGGTGGAAAGGACAGGGACATTCCAATAAATGATAAGCTTTACAAAATACTAAATAACTATATAAAAAACATTAGGGAGGCAGACTCAGATAGGTTCTTTGCCTTAGAAAAGACGGGTAAAGTTTCACCAGCCTATATAAACAGACTCATTAAAGAAGCAGTAGATAAAATTGGACTAGAAAAAGATGTATCAGCCCATGTCCTTAGACATTCCTTTGGAACTAACCTTTTAGAAAAAGGAGCATCAGTAGTAAGTATTCAAAAACTACTAGGCCATGCAAGTTTAGCAGTAACCACCAGATACCTGCACCAAGACATGAGTAAATTAAGCGATGCAGTAAATCTACTATAGGAGGAGAGAATATGGAAGCAATATATGATGCCAAAGCAAGAAAGATAATGGAACTACTAAAATTTAAAACTAGGGATGAAGCAGCAGAGGAACTTGGGTATAAGACTTATAAGAGTTTAGATATGTATATGAGAAGAAAAAACTTTAGATTTGATGCAGAAGAGAACCAATATGTACCCCAGGTAAATACAACCCATAAACTAGATAGAGACCCCAAATCCTATGCACCTACAAAGGTAGTCAGCATCATAACTGCCTTTGAGGAAGCAAACCCAGACCCAAGATTAATAGGAAAGCAAGAAGGATTTAAAGACCACAAGGAAATGGCAGAATATATGACCACCAAAGGTTATGAGTGGAATGCCTATAAAAATAACTATGTAAAAGCAATAGGAAAGGTGGAGGAAGATCCAATAGAAACAGTATCCACCCAAAGCCTACCATCAGATATAGATGAATACATTCCATTCATTAGGTTTCTTTATGAAAAAAGAGATGATATTTATAGCCTACTTTCTGGAACCAAAGAAGATGGGACAATTCCAAGATATGTAGTACCTGGACTTGTAAGAACCAAAGCAATTTATATGAGTGACATGGTATCCAAGCTTACATCAGAATTTAGTAAGGAAAAGAATATCAGCCAAAGGGAAGTGGTGGAGGGAGCCTTGATAGAGTACCTACAAAAGTATGGATTTAAGAGGGAGATTGAAACTTTATTGAAGAATGAGTGATTGACGGAAGTTAAAAGGTCTTTTATAATATATATAACAGAAACCACTATATCCATATATAAATGGTATTATAGTGGTTTTTATTTATAGAAAGGGGAAACTATGGCTAAACAAATAGAACTATCAAGAACACAACAATATCTAGAATGGCTAAAAACTAAACTTTACCTAGATTCTAATGCCCAGAATGCAAAAAGTAGAATTGTTAAAAGGGGGGAAGTGTATAACTGTTCTTTAGGGCAGGGAATTGGAAGTGAAGAATGCAAAGAAAGACCTTGTGTAATAATTCAAAATGATACGGCAAATGCAAAGTCACCCAATGTGATTGTAGCACCCATAACTCATACGGCATCAAAGCTAAATGTAGTTGTTCCTATATCAGATCAATGTAATAAGAATGGAGAAACTATACTAGATGGCAATGTGCTGTTAGGCAATATAGTATGTGTCAGCAAAGCAAGGTTAGGAAATTGTATTGGTAGCTTACCACCATCAGAGATGAAAAAGGTAGATGAAGCAATAGCTATATCTGTAGATATAAGGAAGCATTATGATAAACTTGTCAACATTCATGAAGATAAGCTAGTATATATTTCTAAACTAAAAGAAAAGGTGCAGGCTCTAGAAGAAGAGAAAGATGCCTATAAAAATGAAATAACTCAAATAGAGGCTCTTAGTTTAGAGTTAGGATTCGCTAACCTTGAAGAAATGAAGGACAAAATTAAATCCACCTTCAACAGATAATACTAGACAAGCATATTTTTAAGTGTTATAATGTATTTACAAAGATACTACTCACGAGTGGGGTAGTTGTAGAGTTTATTCAAAATGGGAGCTACGAGTGAGTTCCCTGTATTATTTTTAAAAACATTTTAAATAAAGAGTCATTTTTTTATTTGTTTTGAATAAGTTGATATAGATAGGGTATAAGTTTAATATAGAAAGTGAATACTAAAAAAGACAAATATACTTTGAGATGAAGGCTCAAGGTGGTATCAATGTCAAATATAAGGGGCCACGAGTGGGCTCCTTCGTAATATCCAGTAACAAAATCATTAGAAAACATTAGTAAATAATAAGCTTATAAAACCTATAGTTATGGATAATGGTACTAATGATATGCTATACAACTACAATGTGTTATTAAGAAGGCTTTCAACCCTTGTAAACATCAAAGGTTGGGGGCTTATTTTTATAGTCAAAAGTAGGGTGTTTAGTGCTATTAACGCTAAAACTTTAGAAGTTGTATTCAATAGAGAACTAACTGAAGATGAAAAAACAGATGCAGTATTTGCATTAAAAAGAGGAAACAATGCTTTACAAACATCAGCAATCGTATGGGATGGGGCAAAAGCTCAAATTCAGAGAGCTGATAAAGCTGTTTTAACAGCTGGAGAATATGAAGTTACGGTAACAGGAGTGACTGAAGAAGCTTTAGTGAAAACAGTAACAGTAGAAGCTCAAAAAGCTACATCAATTGAGCTTGGTACTAATGAAGTTAAAAAAGGTACACAAGCATTGACATATGTTGTTAAAGACCAATATGAAGATGAGATGACAGTAACACCAGCAAACATAACTGTAACAGCTCATAATACTACAGCTAGTGGAAGAACAGTTAGTGGAACTATAGGTGCTATGAATTTTGGTGGAGCAAACATAGGAGATGTAGTAAAAGTTACAGCTTATTTAACAGCTAACCCAGCTGTAAAAACTGTTAAAGATGTTACAGTAGCAGATATAGTACTAGGTACAGTGGAGTTGGGGCAACCAGAACTTCCAGAAGGAACGACTAAGACTAGATTTGAAACTGGACTTGCAGGGGTTATAATTCCTGTAACAGCTAAAGATAATTATGGAAACAATATGAAATTAACAGCAGAAAATTGGACTTCAGGAACAGCTACAACTGATGGATTAATCCCAACATTCTCAGGGTTTGATGCAGCAGCAGGATCAGTAAAAATAAATGCTAAAGGTAATCTAGAAGTAAAATTAGGAGCAGCAGGAACAGCTAAACTTACACTTACCAATCCAGCAACAGGAGATGTAATTGTAAAAGAGATAGAAGTAGTAGCAGCACCTACTACAGCTTCAATAACACTATCCCAACCAGAAGACAAGATTCGTGTGGGAGCTGGAGCTGTAAAAGTACCATTTGAATTAACAGATCAATTTGGAGAGAAATTAACAACAGTAACACCAGGAGACGTAACTTTAACAGGATCAAATGATGCAGTAGCAACAGTAGCATGGAGTGGAACTGATATTGTAGTAACACCAAAAAAAGCAGGAAAGACTATAATCTTTGCTAACGTAACAACTCCATTTTCAACAGGAACAGCACAATTAGAAATAACAGTTGAAGAAGCATCAGCAGCAGAGACAATCACATTAAATGGTACACCAGCAACAGAACTTGCAACTGGTCAAACAGTTCCAGCAGATGTTAAAAAAGGTGGATTATCATTTAAAGTAGTAGACCAAGATGGAAAAGCTATAAACTTAGCAGGAACTACTGTTGCAGGAGTTAAAGCGAATCTTACAATAACTGATACAAATTCAGTATTAACAGCACCAGTAGCTAAAGTAATAATGGCTGCAGATATGGGAACGACTGTTGGAACTATTGATCCGATGGTAGTAACTGCAGATGCAAGTAACACAGGAACAGCAACAATAAAAGTACAATTATTCAATGATAAAAACAGTGATGATAAAATGAACGCAGGAGAAGAATTAACTTCTGAAGTAACTGTTGTATATACTGTAGAAGCTAGTAAAATAGCTAAAGGATCTATTGAAGGTACTAATGCTAATGCAGATGGTACAGCAAGTCATATGGATGTATCAACAGGAACTGATACATTAACTTATAGTCTACTAGACCAAGCAGGTAATGGTATAACAACAGCTGCAGCAACAGATGTTGTATGGACTATAACAAATACTGGGGACAAAAAAATTACAGTAAACGATGGAGTAGCTAAAGAATTAGCAGCAGGAGCAACAGGGACTTATACAACAAAATCAACTGTAGGGGCAAAAGCATCTACAACAATAGATATTGTAAGCGCAGAACCTTATAAAGTAGAAGTAAGTGCATTGCCAGCTGGTGGAGAAACTGCAACTGAGCATGACTTATACTTCTATAGTTTAGAAATAGCTAATACAGATAATAAAACATTTACAGGAACGGTAGCAGCTTTTGATAATTCAGCTAACTGGATTATATTAGATACAGCAGTTGGATATGTTCTTGTAGATAATAGCACTGCAGCAACTTACAAAATAGGTGTAAACTCAGCTGATGCAACAGCATTTGGAAAAGCATTAGAAGTAGGAAAGACACTTAAAGTAACAGCAGATGGAACAAATATTGCGAATGAAATCTAATCAACAAATAAACATTCAAAAGGACTGACCTTCGGGTTGGTTCTTTTTTTATGCAAAACAAAGCTCAGTCGCAGGCTCCTTTGCTAGGGTACCAGGTACCTTCGCAGACTAAAGCGTAGACTGAACTAAATAAACAAATAAGATCTCTCACAGGTGGAAACACTTGTGGGGGATTTTTTTATGCAATAGTAAATTTCCCTTCCTACTTCTATATATTAAGTAGGGGGTGGAAGATATGAAATTTGAAGAGTTAAGTAAGGAGCATCAAGAGTTCCTTATGTATTGTTTATCAGACTATATTAAAAGTAAGGTTAAGAAGGCTCAGGTCATAGAGCCCACATATGAAGAGTACAAGGCTTTCTTTAATGAGTTTGATGGAGAGTATCAAATAGTAGATGGGCTTCCAGAATCAGATGCCTGTAACCCTTTTTCAGTAAAGTTTAAAGTAGTATTAGAAGTATAATAAAGCACCCTGGGCTGACTGGCATCATTAATTTGATGAGACTGTCTAGCGGGGGTGTTTTGTTTTATCTGAAAACACACATCATATATGTTATAATTTACCTAAAGGATTTAAAAAGCGGAGGGGGATTTTATGGCAGGAAATCGTTCTTTTAAAGGCTGCATATCAGATAGGTTCTATAATGATTTTTATTCCTATATAGAAAATTATATAGAAGAAAATCAGGACAGCTTAGATTTAGACATACAAAATGTTCATGATGTAGGTGGAGTTTCTCTTGCAGATATGGAAGTTAAATTTGCATCAATTAATGACCTTCCAGGAATGGAAATTGAATTCGATGTTGCCGTAGAAGTTATAATTCAAGTTTCTGAAAGAGACTATCATTATGATGATTATGACGTATGTAATCAGTGGTTTTTGTTAAATTGTTCTGGAAATTTAGAAGCATCACTAAGTGATTTTAAGATTAGTGGTATTGAGCTTTATACTCAAAGAAACAAAATAGATAAACCATTATCAGATGCTCTAGTCCCATATATGTGGGCTGATGAACTAGATTCTGTAGCCTATGAATTCCTAAAGAAGAACTACCCAGAAGCCTTAAAAGAACCTATGGCCATAGAACCAATAGAACTGGCTTCTAAAATGGGGCTTACTGTAGAAGTAAGGGATATAACAAAAGATATGTCTATATTTGGCCAGATATATTTTCAGGACTCACAAGCTGAATTATATGACTCTGAAACAGATGAAATGACAGCCATTGATGTAAAAGCAGGAACTATATTTGTAGATCCAAAAGCTTATTTTTTAAGAAACTTAGGGGCAGTCAATAATACAATAGTTCATGAATGCGTACATTGGGACAAACACAGAAAAGCCTTTGAACTAGAAAGGTTATATAATGAGAATGCTACCAAAATAAAATGCCAAGTAGTAGGTGGTATGAAAAATGGAGATAGGGACTCAAAAGACTGGATGGAGTGGCAGGCAAACTCTTTAGCACCAAGAATTCAAATGCCTTTAGCATCATTTAAAACTAAGGCTTTTCAAGTAATAAAAGAGTTTCAAAGAGAGTTAGGAACATCTGAAATTATTGATGTAATCCAGCCTGTAATAGAAGAGTTATCTGTATTTTTCTGTGTATCAAGACTTGCAGCTAAAATTAGAATGATTGATTCAGGCTATGAAGAAGCTGTAGGAGCTTTTTTATTCATAGACGGCAGATATGTAAAACCACATACTTTTAAAAAGGGAATACTTCAAAGAAATCAAACTTTTTCTATATCAGCAGTAGATGCTGCAATCCAGAGCATAACTAATCCAGAAATAAAAGAAGGAAATTATATATATGTAGATTCACATTTTGTTTTAAATCATCCTAAATATGTAGAAAAGAACTTATTAGGAGAAACAACATTAACAAGATATGCTCTTACCCATATGGATGAATGCTGCTTAATATTTGATTTAGAGATAAAATCAGAGGGAGTTAAAGAAAAATATTATACTGAATGCTTTCTCAATAGAGATGAAGGCTCATCTTTAGAGTTTAATGTTTCTTATAAAAACGGTTACCAACATTCAACAGCTGAAAAACAGCAAAATTTAATTAAAGAACACGTACTAGACGAAAATAGAATGCTTAAAAAACTTCCAGTAGATTACCTAGCCTGCCTTGAAATGGTTAAAGAATGGAGAGGCTTAACATATAAGGAATTAGAAGATAAAACTCTTATCCATGAAAGAACCATAAGGGGTCTAGTTAGTGGAGAAAGAGGCTCTATTGAAACCTTAGTTGCCATGTGTCTTGCTCTTAAACTCCCCTATAAAATAAGTAAGCATATTATTGATAACTCTCCATACTCATTAAAACTTCATGATGATAATCATATGTGGTATGAATTCGTCTTGACCCATATGTATCCTAGCTCAATGAATGAGATTAGAGACTTTCTCATAAGCCAAGGAGCAAATCCCTTATAAAATAATATTCTAAAAGCGGGCATGCTGTGTCCGCTTTTTTACCTATATTTGCAAGAGCTATATACGTTTCCTATGAAGGAGATGCGTATAGCTCTTTTTTTATGCCCATTTTTAAGTATTTATCCGTGGAAAGCCTTCTTTACCCCATAATTTTTAGGACACAAGGTGTCCGACATGGCAGGCCATTTATCCCTTAAAATAGTATTAAAGATAGATTTTCTGTTAGGTAAATAGAAGAGTTGCCTAACCTAATAGTAGGCATAGAAAATATGTTCTAAATCACAATAGTAAAAAAGCTGGTTTAAATCTATTTATATAGTAAGAAGTAAAATTGCAAGTAGCCCAAGGGCTCGCCTAATAAAAAAAAGGTGAGTTTTTAGGCTTATTGTTATGC
>CAYLXY010000005.1:0-16733 GCA_964387405.1 uncultured Clostridiaceae bacterium | reverse complement strand
GTTCATGGTGTATTGGTAGAGGTCTATGGAATGGGCATCTTGCTCATGGGGAAGTCTGGAGTTGGTAAAAGCGAAACAGCTTTAGAATTGATAAAGAGGGGCCATAGATTAGTAGCAGACGATTCTGTGGGTATTAAAATGATAGAAGGTGGATTAAGGGGGCAGGCACCAAATTTAATCAGATACTTCATGGAGATTCGAGGAGTAGGAATATTGAATGTGGAGAGACTATATGGAGTAGGAGCGATAAAAGATAATGAGTTTATAGATTTGGTAATTGAATTGGAACTTTGGGATGAAAGCAAAGAATACGATCGTGTTGGATTGGACGATGAATATATGGAAATTTTAGGGATGGAAGTTCCAAGGTTGGTTATTCCGGTTAGATCGGGTCGAAATTTAGCTATGATCATTGAAGTAGCAGCAAGAAATACAAGGCAGAAGAATTTAGGATACAATGCAGCTAAAGAATTAGATAATATGCTTCAGACAAAAATAGAAAAAAGAAAACGTATAAATGAAGAAATGAAAGGCCTTTGATATAATGTTGTTTATACAAACAAAAGTCGAAGAGATTTTTCTTATGAAGCTAATTATAACTGAGTCTGCAAAATAATTTATGTATAAAATACCTTTAAACTTAGGAGAATATAAGAACTAAGTAGGAGGTATTTTTTTATGACAAAGGGAAAAGGTGAGTTGTATAATGAAATGAAAGAATAAGCTTTAAATAAAGAAATCCAATGAAATATCCTATACCATGTAAGTTAGTAGACTAAACAAGGAGGATAAATCATTGGATCAGTCAAAGTATATCAGGAAGAGAAGAAAAGGCAAACATTTAATTTTCACTGCAGAACTAACGCTAATTGCAAGTTAAAATGAAACACTTTTCCCCTCTGTTAAATGTATCCTTTTTTGATTGGTAATCCATTCATATTAATCCGGTTTCTTCTCCCCTAGGGGAGAAGGAATTTTCGTATTTTATCCACATCTTTTTAGCTCTTCTCTAACGGTTTCATTAGCACTTTTGCCATTTAATATTTTACGTGGATAATTATTTAACCACTCCTGGATTTCTAGGGTTTCGTTTCTACTGTATTGAGTTATTGCACATCCTTTAGGAATAAATCTTCGTATATGGCCATTTATTTGCTCATTAGTTCCCCGTTCCCATGAATGATAAGGATGACAATAGTAAATTTGTGTACGCGGTACATTTCCATCACTTACACCTGATTTTTCTAAATTACGCCAATTCAAAAACTCACTCCCATTATCAACTGTTATTGATTTAAATTTATTCCGAAAACGTTTAAATCCTATCTTTTTTTCATATCTATTTAATGCTAGCTGTACTTGTTTTTGTGTTTGAGAACGTAATTTAAATATCAATGATTGGCGGCTCTTTCGCTCAGCTAGCACAAGCAAGCATGCCCTTCCTTTTCCTCGCCCAGACTCCACACAGTCCATCTCCCAATGGCCTAGTTCACTCCGCTTATCCGCTTTCTCTGGGCGATCATCTATACGTTTTGCATCAACATCTTTTATTCGTCTAGTTACCCGAGTGTATTTCCTTTTAGAGCTTTTACCCTTGCGTGGTAAATCTTTTTTAGTCACATTCGGTAAGAACCCTTTATCAATATAATTGTAAAGTGTACGCACTGATATTGGCGATTCTTGATAGCTAGGATCATCTTTTAATCTTTCGATGGCCGCATATGGGGAATAGTTCTTATCTACAATGTAACCTTCAATCTTCCTAGCTAATTCATTATTCTTACCTATTTTTAAATCAGGTCCCTTTGCACTTGCCTTCTCATCGTAATCTTCTTGCGCTTTCATAGCAGAATAGCTAACTACTTCCCGCCACTCACTATCTCGCAATATGACTCTACCACGTTTTAATTCACGACTTAGGGTCGCTGGGCTTACACCCATACGCTTTGCCATCTTACGTTGGCTTAATCTTTTCTTTCTAGGCTGATTATTATTTTTTGTAACTAATACTTCTAATTCTTCCCGTTCTTCAAAAGATAAGTGTTTTCATTTTCGTCGACTTCTGATACAATATACTTGGCTCATGTTGATCTTCTCCGTTTCTGTTTATTGTCGTAAATAACATTATAACAGAGAAGCTCTCATGGGCCTTATTTATTTGCTTCGTTATGTTTCATTTAATTATACAACTCGCCTCACTGCAGAACTAAGGAGATTTATTTGACATAAAAATTAAATAAGTTATACTATATATCTTGACTTTATCACCAAAACGGCAAAAATAACGGCCTGTAACCTTTGAGATTCAATGGGTACAGGCTTTTAGTTTTCATCATAAAGTTGTAGTGAAATATCTCATTTTTTCACATCAGCTGTAATCTTTTTAATTTCTCCTAAAGTTCTAATTCTCTTTGAAAAATCTATATCTGCGGCTTCTCCTAAGGCTTTAACTATCCCATTTGAACGATCAAACATATAATAATTTTTATCTAAATAAGTTCCAGTGATATTTTTCATTTCTTCAATCAAAACTTTTGTTGAATATTTCTCTTTCATATTAGTTTGAAGTAGTCTAAGTATTAAAAGAGATACAAAGCAAGTTAGAAAATGTGCTTCAATATGCTCCTTTGTAGATAAATACACAGGCCTAGTTTTCAAATCACTTTTGGTTATCTTAAAGCTTTCTTCTATCTTCCATAGATTCCTATAGGCTTTTAAAACCTCCATATCTGGCATCTTTAACTCACTTGTGACTATAGCATAATAGCCGTCAAATTTTTCTTCTTCTTTAATCTTTTCTCCATCAATCAAGTGATGCTCCGATAAATCAAACAGCTCACCCGTCTCCTTATCAACAGGAGTAGATGAAATATACTTTGAAGCACCATTTAAAGGGAGTTTTCCATTCTTAGAATACTTAATTAATTTCCTAGCCTTTTCAATAGCCTTGTTTCTTTCATATTTAGCCCTTCTAGCATAATCAGGATTAAAAAAAACCACTTGTTTTTGATCTATATCAACTTGTTTTTTCTTACCTTTATCATTTTCAACCCATATCTTTGTAGTAACCACACGAGACTTGATTTTAAAGCCACTTTTAGACACATTGTATCCTTCATCAGATAAAACATATTCTTTAAATTCTTTACTAGCACCACGAACGGTTTGAGAATAAATATATCCGTTTTTATTTAAGATATTACAAGCAATATTCTCCCCTGTATTTAAACCTTTATCAGCTACCACAATAACACGACCAAAGCCATAGTCCTCTTTTAAGTCATGTAATACAGGCATTAAGGTTTGAGAGTCATTAGTATTACTTTCAAAGAGTTTGTAGCTAATAGGTAAACCAGAGTTATCCATAAGTAATCCCATTTGAACAATAGGAGTAGGCCTGTGCTCCTTAGAAACACCTTTTTTACGAAACTCATCAGGCTCTTTAATTTCAAAATAATAATTAGTCACATCATAATAGACACTACTAGTATCCCTACCATAGACCATACGAACCATTTCATGAATATGTAATAATAAATCATCTTTGTATAAATTGAAATAATCTAAAGCCCTATAGACATCATTAATACTAAAATCAAAATCTAGAAAGAATTCATTCATATGCTCAAAAGAATATTTCTTAGAATTAGGGTCCAAGACTCTTAAGTATACAAGCATCTGGAAAATATTATTAAGAGAATATCTTATATTTAAATTTCTTTGCCTATTAATTAAAAAGTTATTAATTTTTAATTTGTGATAAAAATGGCTTAAAACAGCAAAACCTAGATTTTTTCTTAAGGTAGAAGAAGAGTCAATTTGTTCATTGGCAATAAATGTAACATTTAGCTCCCTTGAAGCCTCCTTAGCCATCTCGGTCATCTCTTTAGCAAGCTTTCTATAATGGGCAACAGGATCATCAAACTCCTCCTCTAAATCATCTACATATCCTAGACTTTTAATAGTTCTCTGCTTACTTTTCTTTGTTTTAGGATCCCTATATTCTTCAACGATGGTAAGAAATGTTCTACCAGTTCTTTTTTCAAATATTTTCTTTACATACATTTTTAACACCTCCTTCTATTATACCACAACGGGGTGGAGCGGACAACTGAAAAATGAATAATATTTGACAAAAAATATCCCCCGCACCTATTGAAGATACAGGGTTATACAATTTATTATTTATGACTTTGGTGATAAACTAAGGAGAAGAAAAGGCAAACATTTAATTTTCACTTGCAATTAGCGTCACTGCAGAACTAAGGAGATTTATTTGACATAAAAATTAAATATGTTATACTATATATTAAGATACAGGTTCAAATTACTACTGAATACATATTATAACAAATCGATTATAGATTGAAAAAAACTTATTGTCTATATTGATTGAAAGTATTAAGATATAAAAATTCCAATACAGTTTCTTTGAAAACGTATGCAATTTATTTAATTGTCTAAATTCAAAACACAAAATAAAAACATCAGAATTAAAACTAAAAATATTTAATCAACTATTATATCTTCATTACTATCAATTTAATTATGATAATGCTATAGAAAAAATTCAGAGTGGTTTACAAGAGTCGCTATATACTAAGACAATGATTTTATAGCGTTAGAAGTTACGATTAACGCTATAAAATATATTATAAAAAAAGGGGGTAAAAATCAAGATGATTACAAAACGTGGTAATAAAGTATCAATAATAGGGGGGGCTGGTGCAGTAGGTGCAACTGTTGCATATGCATTAACCTTATCAGGTAATATTAATGAATTAGTTTTAGTGGATATTGCTAAAGATAAGACAGAGGGTGAAGCACTAGATTTAAATCACGGATCAGCTTTTATTAATCCTATGAATATAAGATCTGGAGATTATGAAGATACTAAGGACTCTGATATTGTTATAATTACTGCAGGAATTGCTCAAAGACCTAAACAAACAAGAATAGAGTTAGTGGAAACAAATATCAAAGTAATGGAATCAATAATCCCAGAAGTTGTTAAGTACAGTCCTGATACTATTTTATTAGTAATAAGCAATCCAGTAGACATATTAAGTTATGTAGCTTATAAAATATCTGGATTCCCTCGGGAAAGAGTTTTAGGTTCTGGAACAGTCCTAGATACATCAAGGTTTAGATATGAAATAGGAAAACGTTTTAGCGTAGATCCTAGAGATGTTGATACCTATATATTAGGTGAGCATGGTGATACATCATTTCCTGCTTGGAGCTTAACTAATATAAAAAGCATTCCAATTTCAGAATATGCTCGCTTAATGAATGTTAGATACGATGATGAATTTAAATATAATAGTTATGAAAATGTTAAACAAGCAGCATACGATGTTATAAACAAAAAAGGTGCCACTTATTATGCCATAGGTTTATCAGCAAGACATATTGTTAATGCTATATTAAAAGATATGAGGTGCATCTTACCAGTATCAACCCTAGTTAATGATTATTATGATGCTAATGATATTTATCTAGGAGTACCAAGTATTATAGGAAGAAATGGTTTAGAAGAGGTATTAAAAGTTTCTTTAAGTGAAGAAGAAATTAAAAACTTTAATAAATCTAATGATGCCTTGACAACGGTTCTAAACGATTCATTTAAATCAATATAGGGATTAAAATTAAATATTATCTAAGTATTGAGATAATTGTTTGAATATTCAACAAAAAACATAAAACATTAATTTTTGAAGGTTTATAAACTATAAATATTGAAGGGGGGAAAAAAATGTTAGCTTTAATTGCTTTTTTACCTATTTTAATTGTTGGTATTTTAATGGTTGGAATGAATTGGCCATCTACTAAGGCTATGCCCGTTGGTTTTGGAGCAGGTTTAATTGTTGCAGGTTTTTTCTGGAAAATGCCTGCTATATGGATGGTTTCAGCTACAATTGCTGGTGCAATCAATGCACTTGATATCTTATTAATTGTATTTGGTGCCTTGTTAATACTAGCTACATTGAGAAAAAGTGGTGGAATAGATGGAATATCAAACTCAATGGCTTATGTTACAACGGATAGAAGGGTTCAGGTTATTTTAATCGGTTTCTTAATGGGAGCTTTTTTCGAAGGAGCTGCTGGCTTTGGAACTCCTGCTGCAGTTGCAGCACCGTTGTTAGTCGGGCTAGGATTTCCACCATTAATTGCAGCTATGGTTGCATTGATAGGAAATAGTGTACCTGTTGCATTTGGTGCAGTTGGTACTCCGATAATAGGAGGATTTTCAAACTTAAAAGATCTTATAATTGCCCAGGGATTTACTGGTACACTATATGAATTTTTAACAAGTGTTGGTGGATTCTCAGCTATACTTTCTGCAATAGTAGGTACATTTATACCGTTGGCTATGGTATGTTCAATGACCTTAATTACTCATAGAAGTATCAAGAAAGGCCTAGGAGCTTGGAAGATAGCTATAGTTGGTGGTCTATTGTTTGTAATACCACAGACATTAATTGCGAACTTTGTAGGACCAGAAATTGCTTCCCTACTTGGATCCCTAATAGCGATACCATTATTTATATTTATAATTAGATCTGGTGCTTTGGATCCAAAGGACACTTATGAATTCCCACCTCATGCTGAATGGCATGAAGATTGGGAGGGCGATGTTAAGGTTGGATCAGCTCAAGATGAGTCTGCTGCTACGAGTGAAGTTATGAGTCCTGGTAGGGCTTGGTCTCCTTATATTATAATAGGAGTTATACTTTTATTAACTCGATTAAAATGGTTACCATTTCAAGAACTTTTACAAAGATGGGATATGGAATGGACAAATATTTTTGGAACTACAATAAGTCGAGGGATAAAATTATTGTATAATCCAGGTGTTTTTCCATTTATGTTTGTTGCATTATTAATACCTTTCATGCATGGTATGACTTCAAAAGAAACAAAAGAAGTTTGGAAGGATACAATAAAACAAATGTTACCTACCACCATTGCACTGTTTTTTGCACTTGGATTAACCTATGTAATGATGAATTCAGGAGATGCTACGGGAATTGACGGAATGCTAATAGTTATAGCTAAAACTTTAGCTGGTATAGTAGGTATAGGTTGGTATTTAGTTGCCCCATTAATAGGTGTCTTAGGTGCATTTGTTGCAGGTAGTGCTACAGTATCTGATATAATGTTTGGTCCACTTCAATTTGATGCGGCTCTTCAGGCAGGATTAAAAACAACCCCGATACTTGCACTTCAAGCTTTAGGTGCAGGTGCTGGTAATATGATTTGTATACACAATGTGGTTGCTGCATTGACTACTGTTGGATTAGTTGGAAAAGAAGGAAAGGTAATGAGAAACAATCTTATAATATCACTAACATATTCAGTATTAGCAGGAATAGTTGCAATGATACTCATATATGTTTTCAAAGTGACCTTTGTAATTTAAAGGAATTTTAATTATTATTTCAAAGTAAGTATAGATTACATACATTGTTTGCTTAAGCAAACAATGTATGTAATCATTAAAAATTAGGGGGATTAAAAATGAAGATTGCATTTTTTAGTACAAAACCTTATGACCAAGAAGCTTTCGATCCATTGTTAGAAGATAAAAAAATCCATATTGATTATTTTGAAGAAAAATTAGATTCAGAAACAGTATCATTAGCTAAAGGATATGATGCAACTTGTAGTTTTGTAAATGATGATCTTGATGCTACTGTAGTTGAAAAACTTAAAGATTTTGGCGTTAAAGCTATCTTACTTAGATGTGCAGGTTTTGACAGTGTGGATTTAGAAAAAGCTAAAGGATTAGACATGCCAGTACTTAGAGTTCCTGCTTACTCTCCAGAAGCAGTTGCAGAGATGGCAGCAACCTTACTATTAGCTGTTAATAGAAAAGTACATTTAGCATATACTAGAACAACAAAATTTAATTTTGAAATTGATGGACTTCGAGGTAGCGTTTTGAAAGGTAAAACAGCAGGAGTTATAGGTACTGGAAGAATAGGAAAAGTAGTAATAGATATATTAAATGGATTTGGTATGAATATCATAGCTTACGACTTATATCCAGATACAAAAAGCGATATAAAATATGTATCACTTGATGAACTATTCTCTCAATCTGATGTCATTACACTTCATACACCACTAACGCCAGAAACGAAACATTTTATTAATTCAGATTCTATTTGTAAAATGAAAGATGGAGTATTTTTAGTAAATTGTGCAAGAGGGGGATTAATAAAAACGGAAGATTTAATCAAAGCACTTGAAGAAGATAAGTTTGGTGGAGTAGGTTTAGATGTATGTGAACATGAAAGCGAATACTTCTTCGATGATAAATCATATGTTATAAACAAAAATAGTACTTTACAAAGACTTTTATCTTTCGATAAGCTTATATTATCAGGACACCAAGCATTTTTCACAGACGAATCTATGGAAGCTATTGCTGATATTACACTTACAAATCTTAAAGAGTTTATAGAGAATGGAGATTTAAGTAATGAAGTTAACTTGTTTTTAGAAAGCATTGGAGGATAAATAGTAAAGTTATTAATTGATAATGGCCTTTAATTAAGTCGATGTAATTGTGCAAATAGGAATTTTAAATAAAAGAGAGCAAAAACCTCATCTTTCGGTTAAAATAAAAATAATAATATAAATATCAAACCGAAGAGGATTAAATTATGGTTCAGTAGAATGTTACTATATATTAAGAACCTTGGGAATGATTTTTTATAAATGGATAAAGGTTAAGCTTTATCCATTTATAATGCTGGATGCACTTTATCTCAAAGTAAGAATTAATGAAAGAACTTGACTAAGTGGCCTTTGTAAAAGCTTTAAAGCTAGAGTGTCTAAAGATTTTTTTATGATTGTATTAGACGACAACAAAGGGCTTGAAAAAGCTATAAATCTAAGTTTTCAAGGAACAAAATGGCAAATTTATCAAACTTATTTTTTAAGAAATATGTTAGATAAAATGCTAAGGAAACTTGAGCCCCAAATAAATGGGAATCTAATAATGACATGAGTTGATACATCTGTGATAAGAAGTTATGAAAATGAATGATTAAATTTTAACTATTCAGTCAGTTGACATTCGGTTATATGTTTAATATACTTAAAATAAAGATAGATTGGTAAAATTTTAAAAAGTCTTTTAATCATGATATTAGCATAAAACCAACATTTGAACATGGTTAAAAGAAATTTACCTATATTAAAACACTTTGTTTAAAAAAGAACATAAATATCTTTAAGGGGGTCTATTTATGGCAAAAGTTATGAAAACCATGGATGGGAATACGGCTGCAGCTCATGTTGCATATGCATTTACAGATCTAGCGGCTATTTATCCAATCACTCCATCATCAGTCATGGCAGAATTGATAGACGAATGGTCTGCTAATGGAAGAAAGAACATCTTTGGTCAAACAGTAGCGGTATCTGAATTACAATCTGAGGCAGGAGCAGCAGGTGCTGTTCACGGATCATTGTCTGCAGGTGCTTTAACAAGTACATTTACAGCATCTCAGGGACTTTTATTAATGGTTCCAAATATGTACAAGATTGCAGGAGAATTATTACCAGGTGTATTCCATGTATCTGCAAGAGCTATTGCAGGCCATGCATTGAGTATATTTGGAGATCATCAAGACGTAATGGCAACAAGACAAACAGGATTTGCTTTACTTGCATCAGGTGGAGTACAAGAGGTAATGGACTTAGCGGGAGTAGCACATTTAGCTGCTATTAAGGGTAGAGTACCATTTGTACATTTCTTTGATGGATTTAGAACAAGTCATGAAATACAAAAAGTTGAAGTAATGGATTATGATGATCTAGGAAAACTTGTTGACTATGAAGCTTTAGAAGACTTTCGTAGTAGAGCTTTAAATCCAGAAAGTCCATATACAAAGGGAACTGCACAGAACCCAGACATATATTTCCAAGCTTTGGAATCGGCAAATCCATTTTATGAAGATATAGTGGAGATTACAAACGATTATATGAAAGAAATAAATAAAATAACAGGTAGAGACTACAAGCCATTTAATTATTATGGACATCCACAAGCTGAAAGAGTAATCGTTGCTATGGGTTCAGTAACTGAAACTATAGAAGAAACAATTGATTACTTGATGGAAAAAGGTGAAAAAGTAGGAGTTGTTAAAGTTCATCTATATAGACCATTCTCAGCAAAATACTTCTTTGATGTAATGCCAGAAACTGTAAAGAAAATTTCAGTTCTTGACAGAACAAAAGAGAAGGGGGCAATTGCAGAACCATTGCATTTAGATGTACAGAGTTTATACTATGCTAAAGAAGAAAAACCTTTAATAGTTGGTGGAAGATATGGATTAGGTTCCAAGGATACAATACCAACTCATATAAAAGCTGTATTTGACAACTTAAAACAAGACAAACCAAAGGATAGGTTTACTGTTGGCATAGTAGACGATGTAACCAATACATCCTTAGAAATAAAAGACGAAATAAACACTGAGCCAGAAGGAACTATTAGATGTAAGTTCTGGGGATTCGGTTCCGATGGTACTGTTGGAGCTAACAAGAGTGCTATCAAGATCATTGGTGATGACACGGACATGTATGCACAAGGATATTTCTCATATGATAGTAAAAAGTCAGGTGGTATAACTATATCCCACTTAAGATTTGGTGACCAACCAATAAAATCAACTTATTTAATAGATGAAGCTGACTTTATTTCTTGTTCAAAACAATCCTATGTATATCAATATGATCTACTTGCAGGATTAAAAGATGGAGGTAAATTCCTTCTAAACTGTAACTGGGATCAAAAAGGAATAGAAGAAAACTTGCCAGCTGAAATGAAAAAATATATAGCTGATCATAACATTGATTTTTATACAATAGATGCAACAAAGATAGCTAATGAAGTTGGTCTTGGTGGAAGAACAAACATGATAATGCAATCAGCATTCTTTAATCTTGCAGAAGTTCTACCAATAGACGAAGCTATAAACCACTTAAAGAGTTCCATAGTAAAAGATTATGGAAGAAAAGGTGATAAGATCGTTGCTATGAACAACGAAGCAGTTGATAAAGGTATAGACGCTTTAGTTAAAGTGGAAGTACCAGCTGCATGGAAAGATGAAATAGCAGTAGCAGAAGAAGAATGTGGAAAAGATATGCCAGAATTCGTTAAAGATGTAGTAGTACCAATGATAAGACAAGAAGGAGACAAACTTCCTGTTAGTACATTTGTTGGCAGAGAAGACGGGGTATTTCCTCATGGAACAGCAGCATATGAAAAACGTGGTATAGCTGTAGAAGTACCAGAGTGGAATATTGACAATTGTATCCAATGTAACCAATGTTCTTATGTATGTCCACATGCAGTAATAAGACCATTCATATTGGATGAAGAAGAAAAGAAAAATGCACCAGAAACATTTGAAACTAAAAAGGCTATAGGTAAAGGATTAGAAGGATTAGAATTCCGTATACAAATAAGCCCATTAGATTGTACTGGTTGCGGTAACTGTGCAGACATTTGTCCTTCAAAAGACAAAGCATTGGTTATGAAACCATTTGAAACTCAATCTGAAGTACAAGCAAAAAACTGGGATTATGCTATAGATGAAGTAGAACCAAAAGAAGATTTAGTACCAGATACAAATGTTAAAGGCAGTCAATTCAAACAACCATTGCTAGAGTTCTCAGGAGCATGTGCAGGTTGTGGAGAGACTCCATATGCAAAACTTGTAACTCAACTATTTGGTGACAGAATGATATTAGCTAATGCTACAGGTTGTTCATCAATCTGGGGTGGAAGTGCACCAGCAACTCCATACTGCACTAACAAACATGGTCAAGGACCTGCTTGGGCAAATTCATTGTTTGAAGACAACGCTGAATATGGTTTTGGTATGGCTATGGCAGTTAAAAAACTTAGATTAAAATTAGATGAATTTATGAGAGAATTCATAGAATTAGATATAGACCAAGAGTTAAATGGAATATTCAACGAATGGTTAGAAGGAAAAGATGATGCAAGAGCATCCAAAGAAGCAGCAGCAAAGATACTAACAAGATTGGATAAAGATATAGCAGATGCAAGAGGAAAAGAATTGCTAGCAGAAATAGCTAAATTTAAAGATTATCTGATCAAAAAATCAGTTTGGATATTTGGTGGAGACGGCTGGGCTTATGATATAGGCTATGGTGGATTAGACCATGTATTGGCATCTGGAGAAGATGTTAATGTATTGGTAATGGACACTGAAGTTTATTCAAACACTGGTGGTCAATCATCCAAAGCAACTCCAACAGCAGCAGTTGCAAAATTTGCAGCATCAGGTAAGAAGGTTAGAAAGAAAGACTTAGGCTTGATGGCAGCAACTTATGGCTATGTATATGTAGCACAAGTAGCTATGGGTGCAAATATGAATCAATTGATAAAAGCATTACATGAAGCAGAATCCTATGATGGACCTTCTTTAGTAATAGCTTATGCACCATGTATCAACCATGGTATAACAACAGGCATGGGTAAGAGTATAGCACAAGAGAAGAAAGCAGTTGACAGTGGCTATTGGCATCTATACAGATTCGATCCAAGATTAGAAGCAGAAGGAAAGAATCCATTTGTATTAGATTCAAAAGAGCCAAAAGAAGACTTCTTAGACTTCATAAACACAGAAGTAAGATATACTTCCTTGAAGCGTGCTTTCCCAGATATAGCGGATGAATTATTTGAAAAGGCAGCAGAAGATTCTAAAGCTAAATATCAAAAATATAAGAAAATGGCAGAAGACTAAAATAAATAAAAGGTAGGAGCCTAGGCTCCTACTTTTTTTATGGAAAAAATAGATTATACTTCCTTACATAATGGATATTTACCTTGAATAATTATATAATAGGAGGTGTAGTTTGTGAGAAGAATAATTTCCTATATTTTAATTGTTTTTATATTTCTTTGGTCCTATAATCTATTTGTAAATAATTTTATAGACCTAGAACAAGAAGAAGAGCAAACCTATAAAGGCCTAATAAAAATAGCTGATATTGGTGGTAATGGAAGTTATGGGTATAATCATCATAGATGGATGCAAAAAAATATAGATGATTTTGAAAGAAAAAACCCTGGAATATATATAGAGTGGATTCCTATGGACGATAAGGTGGAAAGCCATAAGGATATTGAGGACATTCCGGATATAGTGAGTGTGGATTTAAATTTTTCAGACTTTAATATTTTGGAATCCTTGGATGATTATTTTACAAAAGATGAATTAGAAGAGTTCAAACATCAGGTATTAAAACCCTTAAATTATAAAAAGGATTTAAAAGCTATTCCAATAGCCATGGCTAGCTATGGTCTATACTTGAACTTAGAAAAATTTAACCAAAGAGGAGTATCACCGCCTTTAAATGGAGATTGGACTTATGAAGAATTTGTAGATTCATTAAAGGAGTTAAGCTATAGTTCTGCTGAAGAAGAGATAGAAGAGTATGGATTTATGGCACCTGTAGGCATAGGTAATTACAATGTATGGGGAATCATACTTTCCGATGGGGGAGAAATAATCGATCCCAGGAGGCTTGAATATAACTTTTATGGAGAAAAAGCTACCAAGGGTTTGGAAAAACTTACAGATTTAAGAAACAAACACAAGGTGGTAGCAGAAAGCTTTGGATTTGCAGATGAAAAAGATGGCTGGAAAATGTTTTATGAAGAACAAAACCTAGCAGTATATATTACAGGCTCTTGGGCTGTAGACAAATTAGATAAATTGAACAAGGATGGAGAGGGATTCAATTTTGATTTGGCCAACTATCCAGTTGGTGACAAAGGTTTGCCAGTGGTATTGAATAGTGATATAGTTTCTTATGGAATCATAAAAGATGATGATCCTGCAAAGATAAAAGCTTGTGTGGAAGTACTTAAATATTTAACCGCTGATTCCAATCAAAGATCTTTAGAAGGAACTGGATTATTTACGGTAAAACGGGGAATAAATGACATGTATACAGACAATATAAGGATGAAGAAGATAGAGGAAAGTCTTTCTTATACGGAATATATACCTTTTACAGATAATTGGAAACAAATAGAAGCCATTATGCAGGATGAATTAAAACAGGCTATTCTAGGGAAAAAACTTTCCTATGAAGCCATTGAAGATGCTAAAAGAAAGATAGATAAAATAAATGAAAATTAATATGGTGGGAGTGGTATTTTGGAAAAGAGGGAGATTTTAAAACTATTTAAAGATATAAATATAGGGCAGGTATTGGTAGATGAGCCTATGCGGGAACATACATCTTTTAAAATAGGTGGACCAGCTGATATTATGTTAATACCTGATAAAAAACAAGAAATCATAGAAGCTATTAGGACCTGTAGAAATAATGATATCCCATACTTTATAATGGGAAATGGAAGCAATTTACTGGTAAAGGATAAGGGAATAAGAGCTGTAGTTATCAAAATAGGAAATGGATTTAACCAAGTAAATATAATAGATGATAGGATCTATTGTGAAAGTGGAATACTACTATCTGCACTTTCTAAATATGCCTTAAGAGAATCTTTAACGGGATTAGAATTTGCAAGCGGGATACCTGGGACTATTGGTGGTGGAGTTACCATGAATGCAGGTGCCTATGGTGGAGAGATGAAGGATGTAGTCACCAAGGTAATAGCCTTGGATAAGGCTAGCAATGTAATAGAGATAGATGGAAAAGATATGGATTTCAGGTATAGGGGAAGCAAGGTAGTGGATGAGGGACTTATAGTTTTAGGAGTAGAATTAAAACTGGAAAAAGGCGATTATGATGGGATAAAAGAGAAGATGAAGGATTTAACCCATCAAAGAACATCCAAACAGCCTTTAGAATTTGCTAGTGGTGGAAGTACATTTAAACGACCAAGTGGTTATTATGCTGGAAAGCTTATAGATGATTCAGGACTAAGGGGCTTAAGATATAGGGGGGCTCAAGTTTCTGAAAAACATTGTGGTTTTGTTGTAAATGTAGAAGAGGCTAGCTTTGAAGATGTAATTACCTTGATAAAAACCGTGCAAAAAACTGTTAAAGATAAATTCGATGTAGACCTGGAAACGGAAATAAAAATAATAGGAGATTAGAAGGGATAAAGGATGAAGATCATAGGAGATTACCATACCCATACCGTATTTAGTCATGGCAAGGGAACTATAAGGGATAATGTGGAAGCTGCTATAGACAAGGGATTAAAAGAGATAGCTATATGTGATCACGGGCCAGGACATCAACTATATGGGGTAAAGAAAAAAGAAATATTTAATATGAGAAATATAATAGATAGATTAAATGAGGAATATAAGGAAATCAATATCCTATTGGGCTTGGAAGCCAATATAATGGATTATAGGGGAACCATAGATGTAGATGAGGAGATTATTGAAGTTTTAGATATATTGTTGGTGGGATTTCATTATGGAATCATACCCAAGCACAGGGATGCTAGATTTAAATTTTACTTTTTAAATCCAGCTTCTAAAATATGGCCCAAACTAGAAAAAAGGATGGTAAGGTTGAACACTCAAACCCTTATAAAGGCAATGGATAGATATCCTATAGATATTATAACCCATCCAGGATCTAAGGCTAAGTTGGATATTAAAAGATTGGCAAGAGCAGCTTACAAGAAGGGTACTGCTTTGGAAATAAATTCAAGGCACAGTCAATTAACCGTTGACAATATAAAGATAGCCTTAACTGAAAAGGTGGATTTTTATATAAATAGTGATGCTCATAATCCATCTGCGGTTGGTAATTTGAATAAAGGAATAGAGAGGGCCTTGCAAGCCAAGCTGCCTATTCATAGGATTAAAAACGCAAAAGATGAATAAGGAGGTAAGATAAATGGAATTTGTTATTATAACAGGAATGTCTGGAGCAGGAAAGAGTCAAGCCATGAAGGCCATGGAGGATATGGGTTATTATTGTATGGATAACCTTCCACCTGCATTGCTACCTAGATTTGCAGAATTATGCTTTCAATCCAAGAAAACCATAAAAAAAGTGGCGGTGGTAGCGGATATCAGGGGAGGAATATTCTTTGATGATCTGTTTGAAGGACTTGGAGGACTAAAGGCTGAAGGCTTAAAATACAGAATACTTTTCTTGGATGCAGAAGATAGGGTTCTTATCAAAAGATACAAGGAACTAAGAAGACCCCATCCGTTGAACCCCATGGGAAGTATTACAGAAGGCATAGTAGAAGAAAGAAAATATCTGGAGGAAATAAAGGATAGGGCAGACCATATAATAGACACATCCAATTTAACTATAGGCATGTTAAAGGAAGAAATAAACAAGATATTTGTCAAAGGTGAACAAGTTCGTAAATTGACCATATCCATCATGTCATTTGGATTCAAGCATGGATTGCTATTGGATGCAGACTTGGTATTTGATGTAAGATTTATACCCAATCCCTACTATATACCAGAACTAAGGGACCTAACTGGGGAAGATAAAAATGTAAAGGATTATGTGTTTAACTGGGAGCAAACAGGAATATTTACAAACAAATTGATGGATATGCTAGAGTTTTTGATTCCATATTATATCAAAGAAGGAAAAAGCCAGCTAATAATAGGTATAGGATGCACAGGAGGAAGGCATAGATCTGTTGCTATAGCAAATGAAATTGAAAACCAACTCAGCAAAAAGGGGCATAGAACCGTTGTAACCCATAGAGACTACAA
>CAYLXY010000004.1:0-17407 GCA_964387405.1 uncultured Clostridiaceae bacterium | reverse complement strand
TATAATAGGTCCATTTTATAAAAATCACAATATACTTATAAATAAACTGGAAAAATTAGTAGATTAGTATTCTGTATTACTATATGTAATACTATATGAGACAGGGGGATCAATATGCTTTGTGATGATTGTAATATTAAAGAAGCAACAGTCCATAGTAGTAAAACTATAAATGGAATAAAAGAAGAAATACATTTATGTGATGATTGTGCAAAAAAAAATGATGCTTTTAATTTTGAAAACAATTTTTCAATACATAATTTTTTATCTAATTTACTAGAAGGAAATATGGCAACAAATACAAGTGTTAATAATATAGAAAATAAAAAATGTCCACAATGTGGTTCTACATACAATGATTTTAAAAAAAATGGGAGACTAGGTTGCGATATGTGTTATTCTACATTTGCTAATATGCTAGCTCCTTTAATTCGTAGAATTCAAAGTAATAATACTCATTCTGGAAAGATTCCTAAAAGAGCTGGAGCCTCTATCAGGTTAGCTAGACAAATAAAAGATTTGAAAGAAGAAATGCAATTATTAGTTGAAAAAGAAGAATTTGAAGATGCAGCAAAAATTAGGGATGAAATAAAGAAACTTGAAGAGGATATGGATAATGAGCAGGAGGTGTAGTTATGTCAGAATGCGCAGAGACAAAAAGACCAGAATCAGATATAGTTATTAGTAGTCGTGTTCGTATGGCCCGTAATATAGAATCTAAGTTATTTCCTCATTATTTAAACAAAGAAAAAGCTGAGGATATTATAGATAAAGTATATAATACTGTAATAAGTGCCAATTTATCTCTAAAGGATCAATTTAAACTAATAAAAATAGGTGATATAGATCCCATAGAAAGAATAAATTATATTGAAAAACATTTAATTAGCCCAGCTTTAGCTAGAAATATTTCAGGTGGTGCTGTTTTAATAAATAATGAAGAAACTATTAGTATTATGATAAATGAAGAGGATCACATACGTATACAGTGTCTTTATCCAGGCTTGCAATTAGAAAAATGTTTTCATATGGCCAATAAAATTGATGACTTATTAGAGGAAAATATTAAATACGCCTTTGATGAAAAACTTGGCTATTTAACATCTTGTCCTACTAATGTTGGTACAGGAATTAGAACCTCTGTTATGCTACATTTACCTGCCCTTAGTTTAACAGGGTATATAAATGGAATAATACACATGGCTAGCAAAATAGGACTTGCTATTAGAGGGATTTATGGTGAAGGCACACAGTATTTAGGAGATATTTATCAAGTTTCCAATCAGGTAACCCTTGGTATGTCAGAAGAAGAAATATTGGCTAATCTTGAAAATGTTACACTTAAAATCATTCAGAATGAGAGGATTGCCAGAAAAAAATTATTAGAAAGTAAAAGTATTCAGTTGGAAGATAAGGTTTTTCGCTCCTATGGAACTCTTAAAAATGCTCGCCTATTGTCTTCTCAAGAAGCCATGCAGTTAATATCCGATGTTAAATTAGGTGTGAATTTACAATTAATAGATGAAGTTTCCATAGAACAATTAAATGAACTTATTAGTAAAATACAACCTGGCTATCTACAAAAATATTTCCAATCCCAATTAACTGATACTGAAAGAGATATTAAAAGAGCAGAATTAACAAGAAAAAATATATAATAGAAACTTAGGAGGAGATGTATATGTCTATGTTTGGAAGATTTACTGAAAGAGCTCAAAGAGTTATAACTCTTTCCCAACAAATAGCACAACAATTAGGACATAACTATGTAGGTACGGAACATTTATTACTAGGAATTATTAAAGAAGAAGAGGGTATAGCTGCAAAAGCCTTAAAAAATTTAGGTGTAGAAGTAGAAGAAATACAACAAATTATTGTACAATCAATAGGTGTAGGTAATAGTCCAATAGAGTTACTAGGCTATACTCCACGAACTAAAAAGATTTTTGAACTTAGTGTTGGAGAGGCCAGGGCCTTGAATCATAACTATGTAGGAACAGAACATTTGTTGCTAGGACTTATAAAAGAGGGAGAAGGTATTGCATCTAAAATTTTACTAAAGTTAGGCCTTAATCTTCAAAATGTAAGAGATGAAGTCTTAAAATTATTAAGTTCTAGCGGGCCAAGTGCAGGTCAAGGCAGTCCTGCAGCTAGTGAAAATAAAGACACTCCTTCTTTGAATCAATTTGGACGAGATCTTAATGAACTTTTTAAAGAAGGTAAAATTGATCCTGTAATTGGTAGAAGTAAAGAAATAGATAGAATTATACAGGTATTAAGTCGTAGAACTAAAAATAACCCTTGCCTAATTGGTGAACCAGGTGTAGGGAAAACTGCTGTAGCAGAAGGATTAGCTCAAAAAATAGAAGAAGGTAATGTCCCAGAAATGTTAAAGGGTAAAAGAGTAGTTACATTGGATTTAGCTTCTATGGTGGCTGGAGCTAAATATAGAGGAGAATTTGAAGATCGTTTTAAAAAAGTTATGGAAGAACTACGTACAGTAGATGATGTTATATTGTTTATAGATGAAATTCATACAATAATAGGTGCAGGTGCAGCAGAAGGGTCAATAGATGCTGCTAATATGTTGAAACCGGCCTTAGCTAGAGGTGAAATACAAGTAGTTGGTGCTACAACTTTAGATGAATATAGAAAACATATTGAAAAAGATGCTGCATTGGAGAGAAGATTTCAACCAGTTACTGTTGAAGAGCCGACAATTGAAGACACTATTAAAATATTAGAAGGCCTAAGGGATCGGTATGAAGCTCACCACGGTGTTAAAATTACAGATGGTGCTTTGAGAGCAGCAGCAGAACTTTCTGCAAGATATATTACTGACAGATTTTTACCAGATAAAGCTATTGATTTAATGGATGAAGCTGGATCTAAAGTTAAAATATTTACAGTTACTACTCCACCAGATTTAAAAGATTTAGAAGAAAAATTAGAACAACTTTCTAAAGAAAAAGAAGAAGCTATTAGCACCCAGAATTTTGAAAGAGCTGCTAAATTAAGAGATGAAGAAAAACAAACTCAAAAACAATTAGAAAAAGAAAAAGATAATTGGGAGAATAAAGATAGTGAGGCTGTAGTTAGTGAGGAAGAAATAGCTAATATTGTATCTGATTGGACTGGTGTGCCTGTAAGAAAACTTCAGGAAGCAGAGTCTGAAAAATTATTAAATATGGAAGAAATACTTCATAATAGGGTAATAGGTCAGCAGGAGGCTGTAAAGTCTGTAGCTAGGGCAATTAGAAGGGCTAGAGTTGGACTAAAAGATCCTACAAGACCAATTGGGTCCTTCATATTTTTAGGGCCTACAGGAGTTGGTAAAACAGAGTTATCAAAGGCATTAGCAGAGGCTATGTTTGGTGATGAAGATTCTATGATTCGTATTGATATGTCTGAATATATGGAGAAACATACAGTTTCAAGACTTGTAGGATCCCCTCCAGGATATGTAGGATTTGACGAAGGTGGACAGCTTACTGAAAAGGTTAGAAGAAAACCATATTCTGTAATACTCTTTGATGAGATAGAAAAAGCCCATCCAGATGTATTTAATATATTATTACAAATACTAGATGATGGTCGATTAACTGATGCACAAGGTAGAACAGTAGACTTTAAAAATTCTGTAGTTATTATGACCTCTAATGTTGGTGCTCATACCATAAGAAAACAAAAAACTTTAGGCTTTGCTGTAGATGGAGATGATTTAGCCCAAAGTGAATATGAAAAAATGAAGGAAAACATTATGGATGAGCTTAGAAAGACATTTAGACCTGAATTTTTAAATAGAATAGATGACATTATAGTCTTCCATAGTTTAGATAGGGAACACATTGGTGAAATTGTAGATCTAATGTTAATGGATCTTAGAGAACGCCTAGAAGATTTGGATATTACTTTAGAGATAAGTAATTCTGCTAAAGTATTTATTGCAGATGAAGGGTTTGATTCTGAATTTGGAGCAAGACCTCTTAAGAGAGCAATTCAAAAGATGATAGAAGATCAATTATCCGAAGAACTATTAAAAGGTACTATTAAATCCGGTTCAGAGGTCCTAGTAGATTTATCTGATGGTAAACTTATAATTTCTTCAAAATAGGCATCCAAAATAAAATATGCCGCTGAAAAATTATAATTTTTCTGTTTATCATCCTAAAAGGCAGTTGAAGGATCTTGTTAATATTGAAAACACGATCTTTCATTTTATTCAGGAGGACTTTGTCGGATCCTTCGCTAATGGTCAGGATGACAAAAACATAACTTTTTTAGTAGCCTCAAATAAAACAACCCTCCACACATGTGTGGAGGGTTGTTTTTATTTGCTTAAGGACTCTTGTTTTAACAAGTCTTCCTTTATCTAAATAATCCTTCTTTTACTAAATACTCTACAAAGGTATTTGTTAAGTTGTTTGTGTTTGTAATTTCTGTAAACAATGGTCCGTCTTCAACAACCTTAAGTTTTGCCTTTTTATCTGGGAAGTTAAATCCTTGACCATATAGAACTCTACTTCCATTAACTGGCCAGAATATATCTTCAAATTCTGTTTTTCTTATTCCTAAATATTCAGGAACTGATTTTTCTATTTCTTCTAAAACTTCATCTAAACTAGAGTAATTAAAATGTTTAGTTAATACATCAGCTAGTTTTAAAACTACCTGCCAGTTTTCATACTCTACTAGAGGTTCAACAGCTTGATTTAATTTTTGTATCCTTCTTTCTGAGTTAGTGTAAGTTCCACTAGTCTCTGCAAATCCTACACCAGGTAGAACTACATCTGCCTTTTTAGCAGTTTCTGTAAGATGAGTATCTTGAACTACTAACAACTCTAGATTATCAACATTAACATTAGGTATATCTTCACCAAATACTAATAAAGCTTTGATATTCTTATCTTCAATACCCTTTACAATGTCTTCTCCTAATAAGCTTACACCCATATCTGTAAGACCTTGGCTATTATTGTTTTGTTTTAACTGAATAATACCATTACGTGCCCTAGCAATGTTTCCACTAACAACAGCTATGTTTGCTATAAGTGCTGCTGCATCTGGTGTTATGCTCTTTTGCTCAAATACTATCATAGCTTTTTTAGAGTTTCCATAGATTTCAGCAATATTAGCAGCCTCAGCGCTAACTTTAACATTGGCTAAGCTTGCTTTTAACTCTTCAAAGCCTTGGCTTGTATCGGTATTAGGTGCTTTTCCTGATTCAATAAGAGCTTTTAATATTTCCTTTAAAAACCCTAGATCATTTGAAGGCGTAACTTTAACGCTTGCATATTCATCTATTCTAGTTTCTTCAGGGTTTACTACTACTAGTTTTGCACCAGCTTCTGTAGCCTTTTTAATTTTAAATCCTGCAATAGGATGGTGTCTCATAATATTAGAACCAACAAGAATAATAGTATCTGCTAAGCCTAATTCTTCAAAGGTATTAGTAGATGCATCATATCCTAGAACATCTTTAAGTCCACTTCTACTTGCATTAAAAGAAGCTATATTATCAGTTTTTAATAAGTCTCTACCAAACTTAGATATTAAATGAATTTCTTCATTTGTATATCTATCAGATATTGATAAAGCTAAAGAATCATTACCGTGTAGTGCTCCTACACTTTGTGCCTTTTTAGAAGTATATAATAGAGCTTCATCCCAAGATACTTCTTGTAATTCTCCGTCTTTTCTAATTAATGGTTTAGTTAATCTAGTTCCTAATTGATTTAAATCAAAAGCAAAGCGACCTTTTACACAAAGTAATGAGTCATTCACTGCACTTTCTTTATTAGGTAAAGATCTTACAACCATATTTCCCTTAGTAGTTAAGTCTATACTACATCCAACACTACAATATGAACAAGTTGTTGTAGTAACTATTGGATCAATTGTTTGTGATTTTGGTATCATCATTCTTTCCTGTAATGCTCCTGTAGGACAAACAGTAACACATTGTCCACAACTTATACAATCTGTGTCTTGTAGTGCCTTATCAAAAGCAGGTTTTACAACTGTGTCAAAACCTCTGTCTAAAAGCCCTAATGCTGTAGAGCCTATTACTTCGTCACAAACTCTAACACATTGTCCACATAGAATACATTTATCAGAATCTCTAATAATGAATGGGTGACCATCATCACATTGTCTATGATGTATTTCCCCTGCTAATCTCTCTGGCTCAACTCCATATTCATTTGAATATGAGAATAATTTACATTCAAAAATATCATGGCAACCACATTCTAAACATCGCATAGCTTCTTGCTGTGCCTGTTCTTCTGTATAACCACCAACAATTTCATCAAAATTACCTCTTCTTACACTTGGCTCTATATGTGCCATTTCAGGTCTATGCTCTATTGGTCTATCACTAAAGTATTCTGCTGTTACGTCATCTCTAGTTACATGGAATAATGGTTTATGAGGTATGATTTCTCCTTGTAAATAAGAGTCTATAACTAAAGCAGCTTTCTTTGCATGTCCAATTGCCTCTATTGCAATTCCAGGCCCATTATTAATTCCGTCTCCACCTGCAAATACTCCAGGTAAATTAGTAGTGAATGTATTTTCATCTGCGATAATAGTTCCCCACTTAGTTAAGCTTAAATCTTCTAGACCAGTAGAATCTACATCTTGGCCTATGGCAACTATAACTGAGTCTACTTCTATTGTTTCTTCTTCGCCTTCTATTGGAACAGGTCTTCTTCTACCTCTTTCATCTTCTTCCCCTAATTCCATTTTTTGAAGTCTAATTTTAGATACCTTTCCATCTTCTCCTATTACTTCAATAGGACTGACTAGAAATTGGAATTTGACTCCTTCTTCTTCTGCTTCTAATATTTCTATATCTTCTGCAGGCATTTCAGCTTTAGTTCTTCTATATAGGTTAATTACTTCTTTTGCTCCTAATCTTATAGCAGTTCTACAAGCATCCATGGCAGTATTTCCGCCACCTACTACTGCTATTCTATCCCCTGTTTTAACAGGTTTTCCAAGTGTAAACTCTCTTAGGAAGTCAATTCCACCAATAACTCCTTCAAGATCTTCACCTTCACATCTAAGGCCTGAACTTTTCCAAGCTCCTATACCAACATATACAGCATCATAATTTTCTCTTAAATATGCTAATTCTACATCTTTACCAATTTTAATATTATTACGCATTTCTACGCCCATTTTTTCTATAGTTCTAATTTCTGCAGCTAATACTTCTTCTGGTAGTCTATATTCAGGGATACCATATCTAAGCATACCACCCATTTCTGGCATTGATTCATATATAACTGCTTTATGTCCTTCTACTGCTAAAAAATAAGCTGCTGTAAGACCACTTGGTCCTCCACCAATAATAGCAACCTTTTTACCAGTAGATGGTTTTAAATCCGGCATAAAGGTATCTGCACCTTTAAGATCTATATCTGCTACAAAGCTTTTTAGCCATGCAATAGATACTGGTTCTTCTAGCAATTCTCTTCTGCAAGCTGTCTCACAAGGATGTGGACAAACTCTACCTATACTTGCTGGAAGGGGTAACTCTTCTTTTATAAGTTTAAGAGATTCCCTATATTCTCCATTGGCAATAAGTCCTACATAACCTTGACAATCTGTATGTGCTGGACAAGCAAGAACACAAGGTGCCCTACAATCTCCAATGTGATCTGATAATAATAATTCTAAAGCTATCTTTCTAGAACTTTTAGTTTTATCTGTATGTGTTTTAACAACCATACCATCAGCAGCTTGTGTAGCACATGCTCTTAATAGTTTTGGTGTACCTTCTACTTCTACCACGCAAAGTCCACATGATCCATGTACTTCTATTATCTCATTATAGCAAAGCGTGGGAATTTCAATGTCATTAGCTTTTGCAACTTCTAAAATAGTCTGTCCCTTAAAAGCTGTAACTTCTATACCATTTATATTCAACCTAATCTTAGCCATTTTTCATCCCCCTTATGTGAATTATTCAACTAATACAGCATCAAAATTACAAACATCATAACATTTACCACATTGTATACATAGGTCTTGATCTATTACATGAACTTCTTTACGACTTCCTGTAATAGCTTCTGTTGGACAGTTTCTAGCACATAAAGTACAACCTGTACACTTATCAGCTACTATTGTATACGTTAGTAAGTTAGAACATTGTTTAGCTGTACATTTTTTATTATAAATATGATCCTCATATTCTTTACGGAAATATCTTATTGTACTTAATACAGGGTTTGGTGCTGTTTGACCTAGTCCACATAAGGATCCTGCTTTAATTTCTTCTCCTAGTTCTTCTAATAGTTCAATATCTCCATCTTTACCTTCACCTTCAGTAATTCTAGTTAAGATTTCTAACATTCTCTTTGTACCCATTCTACAGTGGATACACTTTCCACAGGATTCATTACATGTAAATTCTAAGAAAAACCTAGCTATGTCTACCATACATGTTGTTTCGTCCATAACAACCATACCACCAGAACCCATAATAGCACCTATTTGTGAAATGGATTTATAATCAACTGGTGTGTCTAAAAGATGTTCAGGTATACATCCTCCTGAAGGTCCACCCATTTGAACTGCTTTAAATTGCTTATCTCCTGCGATACCTCCGCCAATACCGAAGATAATATCTCTTATTGGCATTCCCATTGGGACTTCAACTAATCCACCTTTTTTGATTTTACCCGTAAGTGCAAAAACTTTTGTTCCTTTACTGTCTTCTGTACCTACAGATCCATAAGCATCCGCACCATTAGCTAGTATCCATGGAAGATTAGCTAGTGTTTCAACATTATTTATATTAGTGGGTTCATTCCAGTAACCTTTTTGTGCTGGAAATGGAGGTTTTAATCTAGGCATTCCTCTTTCACCTTCTAAAGATTCAAGAAGTGCAGTCTCTTCTCCACATACAAAGGCTCCTGCTCCAGCTTTGATTCTTAAAGTAAAGCTGAATTTATTTTCACCAAATAAATCTTTTCCTAAATATCCTTTTTCTTCTGCTTGAGCTATTGCTTGATTTAATCTTGTAATAGCTAAAGGATACTCAGCTCGTACATATACAATTCCTTCAGAAGCCCCTATTGCATAACCAGCTATTATCATACCTTCAATTAGAGCATGAGGGTCCCCTTCAAGTATACTTCTATCCATAAATGCTCCTGGATCTCCTTCGTCTGCATTACAAACCATATATTTCTGGTCGCCAGGTGACTTTAATGCTGCATTTAATTTAAACCAAGTAGGGAAACCTGCACCACCCCTACCTCTTAATCCTGAAATTTTTACTTCCTCTATTACTTCTTCAGGCGTCATATCTTTAATACATTTTTCAATAGCACTATATCCACCAGACTCTATATATTCCTCTAAACTTGAAGGATCTATAACACCACAATTTCTTAAAGCAATCTTTGTTTGCTTTGCTAAAGCTTCTTTATCTTCATCTTTTATAATATATTCATTAGATTTAAATTTATCTGCAGCTATATCTTTAACTATTTGTTTGGCCTTTTCTGGGCTTACTCCTACAAAAGTTGTTTTTTTACCATTTTCATCTATTACATCTACTATGGGTTCTAAGTAACATGAACCTACACACCCAGTAGACCCTACTTCTATATTTATATTGGTATCTTTAACTTCTTCTGCTATGGCATCATATACTTTATTAGCACCAGCAGCTATACCACAGCTACCTTGCCCTACAATGATTTTCATATACTACGCCCCCTCTACTTTTTCTTCTCTTGCCTTGATATCTTTAATAATCTTTTTTGTTTCTTTTGTTGTTAAATTACCATATGTTTCATCACCTATCATCATTACTGGCGATAAACTACAACAACCTAAGCAAGCCACATTTATTAATGTAAACAAATTATCCTCTGTTGTTTCTCCATCATGTATTCCTAGTTCTTCAGTGATAGCTTCTTCTATGGCCTTTGATCCATTAACGTGACATGCAGTTCCTTGACAAAGCATAATTAAATTTTTACCTATAGGATTTAATCTAAATTGAGTGTAAAAAGTAGCAACACCATGAATTTTAGCAGGCTTTATACCAGTCCTTTCTGATATATAATTCAATGCCTCTACTGGCAAATATTCATAATGCCCTTGAACATCTTGTAAAATACTAATAAGGCTACCCTTTAGGCCCTCATACTTATCTAGTATTTGTCGCAATTTGTCCATATCTTGTTCACTAATATTTCCTTTTTCTTCATAAGTCTTGTTAGCTCCACAACAAGTCATTTATACCCCACTCCTTTCAAGATAAATATAGTTTTATTATAGAAGAGGATTTCATCCCCTTACATACTATAAAAAACCTCAAGTTTTGAATATTCAATCATATTCGATAAAAAGTAAAATAAAGCCCTTAATGTCAATATTCTATCCCATAGCTTGCAATCATAATACTTCTCCTTATACAAATATAAGCTGATCACAAAACTTTAGATGTCTAATTAATAAAATTAATTATTTCATAATGATTAAAAACATCACAATTACATCATACCATGTTAAGAAACTCTTGTAAATGTATTTTCTAGCCATGGAATTTAACAAGGTTTTTTGTAATTAAATATATAAACACACTTATTTAAAAGTGTTTTTAAAATTCAATAAATTTACATTACAATAAAAAAACCTTGAACTTAATCCAAGGTTTTTTTATTTATATTTATTACTAATTACTTAGCTTTAATTTATTTTAATGCATCTTCCACTGCTGCTTTAATTCCGTCACTTGAATAAGTTGCTCCTGATTTAGAATCAACATCTGTGCTTTGTGCGTCTACTATTTCACCTGGTATATCATTTATTGCTGGATCAGCAATCCCTGCTGATTCGCCATGCTCTAGTATTTCCACACTAACAATTTTACTATCTTTAACTTCGACTTTTACTTTTATATCTCCACCAAAGCCTTTACCAATTCCTTCATAGCTTCCGTCTTCATAGCTTGGTGCAGCTATAGCTCCTGATAAAGCATCCATAACTGCTGCTTTAATTCCATCACTTGAATAAGTTGCTCCTGATTTAGAATCAATATTTACGCTTTGTGCGTCTACTATTTCACCTGGTATATCATTTATTGCTGGATCTGCAATTCCTGCTGATTCGCCATGTTCTAATATTTCTATATTAGAAACCTTGCCATCTGCAACTTCAACTTTTACTTTGATGTCTCCACCAAAACCTTTGCCAGTTCCTTCATAGCTTCCGTCTTCTAAGCTCATGTCTGATATATCTTGTGTTGTTTCAGGCTCTGTTTCAGGTTCTTCATCTTTTTCTGATGATCCCGAATCACCTGCTAGTGCATTTTTAACTGCTTCCATAATTCCTTCGCTTGAGTAAGTTGCACCTGACTCAACATCAACACTTGTGCTTTGTGCATCTACTATTGCTAGTGGTATTCCTTCTATTGCTGGATCAGAGATTCCTGCTGATTCACTATGCTCTAGTATTTCTACAGAAGTAATTTTACCACCATCTACTAAAACTTTAACCTTAATATCTCCACCGAAACCTTCTCCAATTCCCTCATATTCACCATCTGTAAAGCTTTCTGCTCCACCTGCTCCAGATAAAGCATTTTTAACTGCTTCCATAATTCCTTCACTTGAATAAGTTGCTCCTGATACAGTATCAACATCTGGATTTTGTGCTGATATTATTGCTGATGGTATTCCTTCTATTGCCGGATCAGCGATTCCTGCCGACTCTCCATGTTCCAATATTTCTATAGAAGTAATTTTGCCACCATCTACTTTAACTTCAACTTTAATAGTACCACCAAAACCTTCACCCTCACCTATATAAGTACCATCAGTATAAGTATTAGCTGAAGCTTCTTTGCCCTGATTAGAAATAAACATTCCACCAGCTAAGAGAGCAATAGCTAATATGGGTAATAAAATAATTGCAATTTTTTGTTGCTTATCCACTACTATACACCTCCACGTATTGTTATAATTGTATCATGCATTACAATCATATCATAATTTTTGAATTTTTTAAACATATTTTTAATAATATAGATTATTAATGCAGATTCTTTTTTTATAAGCTTAGATCAGTACAGCTTTGGCATTGATTTGCTGTGGATTTGGTAATTTAATGTTAAGGTGTTTTTGTAATTGTCTAAAATATCTATTTCCTTTAGTATATATTGAACTATCTCTTCCCTAGCCTGGGGTTTGCTAACTAGAGAACAAGATCTTATCATCCTATCTCTTTTATAAGGTTTTTCATATAGTAGTTCCTCTATTGTACTTTTTATATCTTTTAAATCTTTTAAATACTTTGCCGCACCCATATATGAAAAGTATTTTGCATTCTTTATTTCCTGTCCTGGTATAGGATCGAAAACTAGAATTGGTAATTTTTTGGTAACTGCTTCTGTCATTGTTAAGCCACCAGCCTTTGAAACTAATAGATTAGAACATGCCATTAATTCATGTATATTGTCACAAAATCCTAATATTTTTACATTATGTTTTGAATTATATTTTCTTTTTTCAAGGCTATGCTTTAATGATTTGTTTTTTCCTGCAACTACGATTAACTGTAATGCTCTGTCTATTTTATCTGTAGTTTCTAGAATTTCATATATAGACCCTAATCCTAAACCACCACCCATTATTAATACAGTTGGAAGGTTAACTTTCAGTCCTAATTCTATTGTTTTTTCGTCCTTATTAACAGATATATTGAACTTTTTGTCAATAGGTATTCCTGTTACATGGATCTTTGAAGAGTTTATTCCTTTACCTACCATTTCCTCTTTTAAAATATCACTACCTACAAAATAGCTGTCTATAGTAGGGTCTAGCCATACACTGTGGGCAGTATAATCCGTAATTATACTTGCAGTATATATATTAATTTTCTTTTTTCTTTTTAGGTGGGATACTAAAGTTGAGGGAAAAGGATTTGTAAATAAAATCATATTTGGATTTGATGCTTCAATTAGTGCACGAATTTTCTTTTCATACTTATATCCAAATATACTGCTCACTTTGTTCTGCTGGTTTAATTTTGAAGTAAGTTGATATAATATATTATACCAACTAGGGACCTTGTCGATCATCTTTAAATAAGTTGATTTAATAAACTGGCCCACTGGTCCAGGAAAAATATCAATAAAATCTATAGTTTCTATTTCTATGTTTTTATATTTATCTAATAGTTCTTGTTCTATGACTTTAGCAGCTTCATCATGGCCTGAGCCTACAGAAGCTGTCATAATCATTATTTTATGCTTATTTCTTGACATAATGCCCACCCTCTATTAAATATATTATATTAAATTAAGCAATCTATCTTAAATTTGTTTTTTATTTTCTATATTATTTATCTATTTTATAATCTTTTCTTTCTAATTGCCAATCAATTAACTTATTAGTAAATACTACAACAATGGCCACTACTGGTACTCCTAAAAACATACCTAAAACCCCATAAAGTCCTCCACCTAAAATTATAGAAAAAATAATCCAAAAAGGACTTAAGCCTACACTGTCTCCTAGTATTTTAGGTCCTAAAATTAAACCATCGAACTGTTGTAAGAGCAATATAAATATTGCAACCCATAATGCATTTATAGGACTATCAAAAAATGTAATAATTATAGCTGGTACTGCACCGATAAAAGGTCCAAAATAAGGAATCATATTTGTAATTCCTATAATTACACCAATAAGCAGTGCATATTTTATTTTTATTATAGTTAATCCTATAAAACAAATAATACCTATTATAAGGGAATCTAAAAACTTACCTATTATAAATCGCCCAAATATTGTATCTGCTTCTTTTCCAAGTTCTTTCAGCCTATCTACTGTCTTCTTACTAAACATAGTCAGTAATATTCTCTCTATTCCTTCCTTGAAAGATTCTTTACCTCCTAACAAATAAAAAGAAATTATTATACCTAATATAAAGTTAAATATGCTAGATGTAATATTCATAATACTCATTATAATATTGTTGAAAATATAATCTAAAAACTTACTTGATTTTGTAAATATCTCATTTATATTTTTTTCAACATGGCCGGTAAAATTATAAATTTTATTAGCTTCATTTAATTCAACAGACCATTTATCAAACCATTCATTTGCAATACGAACAGTAGAACTTACATACTCTGGAACTCTTCTACTAATTTCAGCTATATTACTTCCTATTTGAGGGGCAATAAAAACTATTACTGTAGTAATCAAAGTAAATAAAAATAAGTATACAGTAATAATACTCAATACTCTCGGTAGTTTTTTAATTGATTTTATTTTACCTATCCTATTAAATACATGAAGTTCAAACCATCTAACACCAGGGTTTAATAAATAAGCTATAAATATTGCAATAAAAACAGGACTTAATACTTTTTTTATTCTTCGTATATGGACAGATATACTAGTGAAGAAGTAGCCTAAGTTTCCTAATGATAAATAAAAAATAATAGATAGTGCTATAGTTAAAAATGCATATAAAGAGAATTTCAAATATTGTTTATCTAACCTAATTTTCATTTGCACCACCCTATCTATAAAATTATGTCATTTCTTACATATGATTTTACAGTATAAGCTATATTAATTCCACTTATATTTTAATAATATAGCCCTCTTTAACTATATATGTATAAGTTTAAAAGGGCTGAAAAATCAGAATTTTCATATTAATTTAATTGGTTTTTTCCTCTACTATAAAAGTAGGTACAGTATAACTTCCGGTTTCAGCACCTATAACATTAGTAGTACTAGTGCGAGTATATAGACCTTGTAATTTCTCATTATACACGAACAATCCTAGTAAATAGTTACTATCTATAAATTCGATACTCTTATCCCTAATCATAGGCATAGGTATTTTAGGCACCTGGCAAAATTGCTGAAGTATATACTCTTCCTTATCTTCTTTTTTTACAACCTTTTCCCATTCACTTTCTTCAAAGTCTGTCCCTATACATACTCCAGTAGATGCATACTTATCCATAGGTTTTAAAACCAAATCTTCTTTTTTATCTATAGTGTATTCTACTAAATCCTCATTATCTATATCAAATACTGCAGTATATGGAATATATTTTTTTACAAATTCTCTTTCCTCTTTTGTTAAAAAAGAAGTTTTTCTTTCATCATGTAAAATAGCAAATATCAGCTTATTGTGCATTAACTGGGATCTTAAAGGACCTACCAGGCAAACATTTCCATCTAAATAAGCATTTATAAGGTCCATGACTTCATCTTGGTTTTCTATAATCTCCCAAGTTACAGATCTGCGATATATACAATCTATTCTAAAATCTCCATAATAAAGTTTGTTCTCCCTATATACTAAATCCTTTGGATTTACAACAATTGTTTTACATCCGAATTTTTCAAAGGTTTTTTGAAACTCTGTGAACTCTCCACGTGGCTTTCCTTCGAAAAAATCTATAATAGCAATTTGAGGTTTATCATCACTGTTGCTAAACTCTTTATAATTTTTAAAAAGTGCTTGTGCCCAAGAATCAAGTAGTTCAAAATCTTTAAATGAATAAGTTTCTTTTAACTTATTCATAACAAAGGATTCACCTATTACTTTTTGTAATTCTCTAACTTCTACCATTCCAGAGGTACCATCTGCATTTAATTCACAAAATTGAAAACTTCCATCTAGATTATAAAAAATATCAAATCTAGCCATAGGTGCATTTATACTATATCCTGGGTCTTTTAGGATAAGTTTTTCTAACAGTGGTGAGAAACCAAAGTAGGATCTGAACTTTTCATCTTCTATATATTTATTAGTAACTTTATTTAATATTTTTACTAATTGATCTACAATAGTCTCAAAGTATTGGTAATCTTTTTCACTTAAAAACACTGGTTGATATAAAAATTCTACTGCTTTTCCTTTATATTGAGCTGGTGACTCTTCTATTTTTTTTAATATATTATTGTAATCTTTAATACTAGTCTCACTATTTTCTAATACAATATTTCTGTATGAGTCATATAGCTTACTTATTTCCAAGATTTTCTCCACCTTCCACCCACTGATTAAGACTGCTCCATTTCAATCCCTTAATACCTTCTTCCCTTAACTTTTCTTTAGATACTGTAGACAGGTTCTTCTTACTAACCATTAGTTTTTCCAGTGGTATTAATATTTCTTTTTCCTCTTCATTTAAGGATTTTTTAGCTAAATCAAAAAGTATTAGAATATATTCATATACTGTTTTACAACCAAAATAGGCATCAAATCCTTTTTCCTGTATACATTCTTTAACCTTTTCTATTTGTTCCTCTTCTATTCTATCAGAGAAGTTATATAAATACTCTAAAGCTACATCATTATAAAATATTCCTTTTATTAGTGTGACATATGCTAAGCTATATGGATATGGTAGAGAATCCCCTACACGTATTTCTATATAATTTTTTACTCTAACATCTGGAAATACCATAGTCATTAGATGCTCTAATTCTTCTTTTGTAAAAACATATTTCTCCATAACTTCTTCTACCGTATCATTACCAGTACTTATAAATTCACCATCTTTTATAATCAAGATAGGAGGAATACTTAATATATATTGGGCATAATCTTTATATCCAAAATCCTTATTAAAAGAATTCGGTACTATACCACTTCTTTCTTTATCCATATCACTCCATATTAAACTTCTTACACCAAATTTGTCATATATTTCTCCTTCAAATACAGGCGCATTATCAGATATTAAATATAGTAAAGGGCTAATAAAATTAGCTACTCTAAATTTTCTAATAAAATCATATTCATCCTTATAATCTATAGATACTTGCAGTGATGCTGTGCCCTTCATCATATTGTGGGCATATTTTCCTTTTTCTTTAAGATAAGCAGACATATACTTATATCTCTTTTTAGGATTAAATGGTATGTCATCAATAGAAGTTTTTGGGTGATAACCTATACCCATTAGTAACAGGTTGCGTCCCTCTAATATAGGTATTAGGTTATTTAAAAATCTAAAGTAGACAGATTCAACTTCCTTTATAGTTTCACAAGGTTTTGTAACCATTTCTAATTGGCCACCAGGTTCTAAGGTTATTTCCATATCTTCTGATGATAATCCTACTAAATAACCTTCTTCATAATTACCTTCATATCCTTTTAAAAGTAGCTCTTGCAAAATACCTTCAATACCTTCTTCTCCATAGTATGTAACAGACTCCATTGTATCTTTATTAACTACAATATGTTCAAATTCCACGCCAACTTTAAAATTTTTTATATTTTTTTCTCCATTTTTAATTAATGAAATAATAGATAATAAATTTTTTTCATATTTCATATGAATCATCCCTCATCTCGCAATAAATTACGTGCTTGCATACATTTACCCACAACTATA
>CAYLXY010000003.1:0-20208 GCA_964387405.1 uncultured Clostridiaceae bacterium | reverse complement strand
GGTAATATAAACATTAAAAAAGGTGAGAAGAAAAATGGTTATATTCTCACAGCTTATACAGCAGATAATGCTGAAGTTAAAGTACCGTTAATGGTGGCACGAGGTATGGTGGATGGACCAGTTCTTTGGATAAATGCTGGCGTACATGGTGAGGAAGTTTCAGGAATATTTGCTATACACAAGTTATTTGAGAGACTTGATACATCTAATCTTAAAGGTACGGTGATAGCTAGCCCTGGTTGCAACCCTTTAGCGATTAGGGGCAGCAATAAATTTACAGTTGAAGATCAGTTAGATATGGACATGCAATTTCCTGGTCGTAAGGATGGTTGGCTAACAGAACAAATGGCGTATCATTTTTTTAAGGAAGTAAAGGAACATGCTGATTACCTTATCGATTTACATGCACTAGGTGGTGTAGATGCTGTACCATACACTATCTATAAATCGGTAACTGGCGTAGATGAAAAAACAAATAAAATATCTCGGGATATAGCACTTTTAATGGGTGTAGAGCTTAACTGTTATGTTGATCTTGCTACGGCCAAGGATGAACTACCAGGATCAGTTTTGGGTGCATTGGACATTCAGTGTGTGATCAACGATATTCCTGCCGTCATGGTTGAATTAGGCGCTGGAAATAGAGTGCTTTGGGAGAATGTTGATTTAGCAGTAGAGGGAGTTGAAAATGTACTGCGCTATTTAGAAATGGCTACAGGAGAGCCCCTGCATTTCTCAAAGCAAAAAATAGTAACAAAGCGTAGTTTTCCTTGCAGTCATCGAGGAGGACTTGTGGTTTCGGATTTTAAGCCAGGTCAGAAATTAGCTAAAGGTGATTGCATAGCAAGGATCCTGGACTTTTATGGTAATGAATTAGAAAAAATGGTTGCTGAAAGTGAACTTTATTTAATTGGTATACTGGAAAATCCAGTAGTTCATAGTGGAAAAATAGTAGCCGTAGCCGGTTTGGAGTGGGAAGAGGTTAATTAACATGGATGGATTTGTAAGAAATACTTAGTTCAACAACTATTTTGTGTTAAGCATAAAAACATAATAAAAATGAAAGGGAGGTGAGAAAATGATTTGGAATATGGAGATAGGAACATGGTTATATTATTTTGCATTACCATGGGGTACGTTCTTATTTACAGTTTTGTATGGTTTTTATTGGTTAACGGTCTCTGATAGTGAGGAAATGATGAAGTAGAAAGTAAATTAAGTTTGGAAAATTAGTCAGAATATAATAAAAATTAGGGGGGAAGTGTGAAATGATAATAGCAATATTAGCAATTTATTTTATAGTTATGATACTTATAGGTGTTAGGGCAAGCAAGTCTGTAAAAAGCTCTGGGGATTACTTTCTTGGAGGAAAGGGTGCTGGCCCAGTTTTGACTGCTTTTCGTTTTGCTTCTACTTTTGAAAGTGGCGCTATGATGATCGGTACTCCAGGTCTAGGTTATGGCGCTGGCTATGTAACTCTTAATCAGGGGTTTTTAGGACCTTTGGGTTATTTCTTCTCTTTTAGAGTATTTGGACAAAGGATTAAAGTCTGTGTTGATTATTTGAAGTCTATGACTGTTCCTGATCTTTTACAGCGACGTTACGGAACAAAATGGGTTAAAATACTTGGTTCACTTGCAATTGTAATTGGACTAACTGCAAGTATCATTGCACAACTAAAAGCAATGGGTGAAGTCTTTACAGTATATATGGGTATTGAATATACCACCGCCGTATTAGTGGGGGCAGTAATTATTGGTATTTACGGTGTATTTGGTGGCTATTTAGGCAATGCCTTTGCTAATGTTATTCAGGGGATACTGATGCTAGGTGGTTCCATTATTCTGTTTATTACTACCAATTTAATTTTCTTTGATGGTAAATTTACTTTATTTGGGATGTTTCCTGCATTAAATGAATATCTGTTTAATTTAAATCCTAATATGCTTCATCTTACTGGTGGCGGCCTAATGCCAATGTCTACAATTATTGCTTTGTTGATAGTTTCGCTGACAATTGGATTGGCATTGCCCCAACAGACGGTTGCACTCTTTGCCATGAAAGATAAAAATGTCGGAAAAATAGCTTTGATTATTTGCTCTTTTTTCTCACTGCTTGCGTATTGGACCCTTGTCCCTAGCGCTATGATGGCTACTAAAATAATTCCTGGTATAGAAAACTTCGATATGGTTATTCCGACTCTGTCTATGAAGGTTCTATCGCCACTTATGTCAGGTATTTTTATAGCTGGTTTGTTTTCAGCTATTATGTCAACTGCCAGCAACCTCTTTTTAGTTGTGGCATCAGCATTAAGTCGTGATATTTTCTCTAGTGTAGCGCCAGATATATATAATAAAAAACCTGTTCTGTATGATAGAATGGCTACAGTTTTAGTAATAATAATTTCAGTGGCAATTGCACTTAATCCACCAGCGATTATTTTTCAAATTATTGTTTTTGCATTTACCATGATAGCATTCACATTTGTTATGCCGATGCTTGGTTGTATATATTGGAAGAAGTCAACAAAAGAAGGAGCTATTGTTTCTATGTTGGTTGGATCCGTCTTTATTCCTATATGGACGGTTATTGGTGAACCTTTTGCCCCAGCCTTATTATTAGCTATGTTTCTTGCTCCAGCGTCATTCATTTTAATTAGCTTGCTTACTCAAAATAAACGTAATAATCATGAGGAAGTAGAAGGATTATTTAAAGAATTTAAGCGAATGGGAGTTTAAGCATATCTACTGGGTTATAGGTATTTGTTATTAAAATAAAATTTGGGGTGAATCTGATGAAAGGGTTGGAATGTGGTAAGTCCTTGTTTACAAAATTACAAATCACAGAAGAAAAAATTAATAATCAAATCAGTGAGTTTGCGAAAAAAAGCAAAGAAAAGAATGTACAAGAGATGTTTGAGTATAAGCTGTATTATTATCCATTTTATGTAATGAGGATTAAAGGTGAGCTCAAACGGAATATTTTCAATGATTTGTATAAGCAAATATTCATTTGTTTGGATGCGGTAAAGGGATATTATGCAGTAGCAAATGTGATGTCAGGAGACAGTTATTTTGATCAGGATATTAGTGATAAACTTGCACTTGGTGCCGTAGCATTTCAACCCTTAATTGGAACGGAAGAAGCTTTGAAGATAGGAATAGAAAATTTACGCAGGAGCAATGCTTTTTCCTTTCGAAGCTCTTTTTGGTTAAATAACAAAGTAAAGATTATACCTTCAGAATGCAAGTTGATATATAAGCCTTTTTGGAGGGTGAAAATCAACAATGCTAAAGGCGAATTTATTCGAGTGATTGATGGGACTACTGGAGAAGTTGGAGGAAGTAATGGTTATCGGTTTCTACAAGGCTATGATAAAATAATAACAAGGAGGTCATTAGAAAATGTTTAAAGATATTAGAAGTTACCTTGAATTTTTAGAAAAGAAAGACTATTTGTCCAAGGTGAAAGATGAGATAGAACTAGCTGCTATTCCTAGTGCTATAGAGCAAAAGGAGAAAGAGGGCAGGGCTGTTATTTTTGAAAATATAGTGGGTAATAAATATCGTCTTTATAATAATGTGTTTGGGAGAAGAGATTTTTTAGCTTCAGTATTTGATTGTCCAATTGAAAAAGTTGTAGATGTTTTTGGTAGCAGGATAAAAGAACGCATTAAGCCTGTAATGGTAGAAGATGCGCCAGTCCAAGAAGTTGTTCTTAAAGATGATAATTTTGATATACGTGATTTACCTTTTTTAATTCATTCAGCAAAGGATGGTGGGCGTTATGTTACAGGTGGTATTATAATAGCAAAAGATCCAGAAACGGGAGTAAGGAATTTATCGTATAATAGGTTGCAACTAAAGGGTCCTAATAAAACAGGATTAAGGATGTCCCCTACCCAAGATTTAGAGGCGTATTACCGCAAGGCAGTTGCCATGAATAAACCCTTAGAGATTGCAGTGGTGATTGGATGCGACCCCATGACTATGTTAGCAGCTGCTTGTGGGCCACCTAGAGGTGTAGATGAATTAGAGATTGCTGGGGCATTAGCTCAGGAACCTATAGAATTAGTTAAATGTAAAACAATTGATATGGAGGTACCCGCTCATGCTGAGATAGTTTTTGAAGGTGAAATTAGTCCTGACCCAGCACTTGCAATGGAAGACGAAGGACCTTTTGGTGATTTTATGGAATTTTACATTGAAGTCGCAAAAAACCATGTCTTTGATATTAAATGTGTGACTATGAGAAAAGAACCGATGATTCAGGCTATTTTCCCTGGTTCAACCGATGATGTAACCCTCTTAGGCTCATCCCGCGAGGCCCAAATCAAAGAAGTTCTTGAATCAATGAATATAGATGTAAGAGCTATAAATATAATGCTTTGCAAGAATTATCTAACATGTGCTATTTCTATTAAAAAGCAGATAGATTTAGAGGCTAAAAACGCACTGATGGCTGCATTTGCTAGTTTTAAATTCCTTAAAAACTGTATTATTGTAGACCATGATGTGGATGTGTTTGATCCTGCAGATGTTTTTTGGGCTCTTTCTACTCGCTTAAGGGCGGAAGAAGGAATAATGATAGTTCCTAATACAGCAGGATTTGGCCGCGATAATCATGGTATTCATACTACTAAATTAGGTATTGAAGCTACAGTACCTTTAGATGCCTGGGATGAATTTGAACGAATTTCGGTTTATAAACCAGAGCAAGGAAAAGTTGAATAAGACAAGTTAAAAGAATTTAAAGTATTAAATAATATGGACTGTTATATTATCTAAAAATTATTTATAGGAGGTCAATATGTCTCTAAAATCGGATGTTCTTATTATAGGTGCAGGTTCTTCTGGTAGTGCAGTTGCCTACTACCTTGCCAAAAAAGGTGTAAAAAATGTAACTGTTTTGGAAAAGGTGGGAATGGGATCGGGTGCTACTGGGCATGCGGCTGGTTTGATACGACATCATTATACGGATCAAGAAATAGTTAAAATGATGCGTTATTGTTCCAGAAAATTTAATGAATTTAAGGAAGAGATGGGTTTTGGTATAGATCATTTTAGTAATAAGTTTTGTTACTTGACTCCAGTAGGTCAAGAAGGTATAGAAGAAATAATTGCTATGCAAAGATCAGAGGGGGTAAATGTTGAGTTGCTCACTCCCTCACAGGTAGCTCATATCCATCCAAAGGGAGAAATCAACACTGACGGGGTTGGTTATGGTCTTTTGGATCATGATGCAGCTTATGCTGACCCTTATAAAGTTGCTGTTGGCTATTGTGAACGGGCAAAAGAATTAGGTGCAAAGGTTCATGTAGGAATTGAAGTTCTTGATTTTGAAATGAAAGGAAATAAAATCACTAAAGTTGTCACAAATAAGGGTGACTATACAGCAGATCTAATTATAAATGCAGCTGGGTTAGGGGCAGACAAGTTAAACAAAAAACTAGATATTAATTTACCCCTTAGAAACTTTAGCTTAGGCCATGGGGTATTAATACCAGATATATCATTTGAACCTGATACTATAACCATAAATGATGCAAGTAATCCAGACCAACTTTTCTTCCTTCGACCTGAAAGTGGAGGTACTGCATTAATTGGTATGGATCAAGATGACCCAAATAGGGAATTTAATCCAGATAATTATTATATGGATGTTCCTTTTGATAAGATTGGCAAGTATTATGAAAATATAATTAATAGGCTTCCTTTTGTCAAGGGATTTAAACTTAGCACGGCTTTTGGGGCATTGGATGTCAAAACTCCTGACTGGAATCCTGGAATTGGATTTCTTGATGGTGCACCTGAGAATTATTATCAAATTATCGGCGGGAGTGGTCATGCATTTAAGTTGGCTCCAGTATTTGGTAAGGTTGTCTCAGAAGAAATTTTAGGTGAAAAACAATCTTTTGATTTTAGCTTATTTGATATTAATCGATTGAGTAAATTTAGCGATGACGATTTTAGTGGTAGCTTCTTTATCAATGAATAGATCAAATACTAATAGTATATAGGGGTGAGAAAAATATTAAATATAGTTGTTTTAGTAAAGCAAGTTCCAAATACAACCCAGGTGAAAATTGACCCAGTAACCAATAATTTGATACGCGAAGGTGTACCTAGTATTGTTAATCCATATGATTTGTATGCAATTGAGGAGGCTTTGATTTTAAAAGAGAAATATGGTGCCAAGATAAGTATTTTAAGCATGGGGCCACCCCAGGCTGTTGAAGTTATTAAATATGCAATGGCTATGGGTGCAGATCAAGGTTTTTTACTAAGCGATAGGGCTTTTGCTGGAGCCGATACCTTAGCAACTGCTTATACAATATCAGCGGGTATTGCAAAATTAGGTAAAGTAGATTTGATTTTAGCTGGGAAACAGGCAGCTGATGGTGATACAGCACAAGTTCCTCCCGAACTTGCAGAAAACTTGGATATGGGATGTCTAACCTACGTTTCTAGTATTTTAGATATTAAAGATGGAAAACTTACAGCAGAAAGAACTATGGATTTCGCAGCAGTTAAATCGGAAGTAGTACTTCCAGCTGTTTTAACTTTAAATAAAGGGATTAACGAACCTCGTTGTCCTACCCTAGAAAATGTTGTGAAGGCTATGTATAAAAACGTTGATATTTTGAAAGCCAGTGACTTAGTTCTTGATGAAAAACGTATCTCTTTATCAGGTTCTCCTACCCAAGTAGTTAAAATATTTTCCCCTGAAAGGGAAAAAAGTGGCTATATATTAGAGGGCTCGGTGGATGAACAGGTTGAGGCTTTGTTTGCTGAATTAATAAAGAGGGAAATTATTGGATCGGAGGTATAAACAATGGCAAAATTACTAGTTGATAAGGTATTATGTACTGGTTGTGGTGTTTGTATAAATGCTTGCCTCTACGATGCACTCGAATTAGAAGACAGTGGAATTGTGGCGGTTGATCCTGATAAGTGCACACTTTGCAGGGCTTGTGTTTCAGAATGTCCTTTTGATGCACTTTCAATTGATGGTGGTGCAAAAAGCAAAAATGATAAAGAGGATTATCATGGTGTCTGGGTATATGCAGAGCAATGGGAAGGGAAAATTAATGATGTAACCTTTGAGTTACTTACCAAAGCAAAAGAACTCGCTGATGATTTAAATGAGGACTTATCTGCTGTTTTGATTGGACATAATATTGATACTTCTGAGCTTATTAAATACGGAGCTAAAAATATTTATTTACTTGATGATGAGACACTGAAAATTCCTAATGAAGAGACCTATGCTCATCTATTGGCGAATATGATTAATAAGCATAAACCTGCAGTAGTACTTTATGGGGCAACTGCCTTTGGTCGTTCCTTGGCACCAAGAGTTGCGGCAAAGGCAGATACCGGGCTTACAGCAGATTGTACAAAACTTTCTATAGATAAAGAAAATAAATTGCTACAGCAGACCCGTCCTGCTTTTGGTGGAAATGTAATGGCGACGATTATATGCCCAGAACATCGTCCACAAATGGCCACGGTACGTCCTAAAGTTTTCAAGATGGAAATACTAGACTCATCTGTTAATAGCAAGCTTATAAATGAGGAAGTCAATCTTAGGGACCTATCTATTAAAAGCCGTATTCTTGAGGTTATTGATATACAGAGTAAAGAGTTGCGATTGGAAGATTCGGAAATAGTGGTTGCATGCGGCGCTGGCTGCAGCAGTAAAAAGACCTTTGGTTCAGTTGAAAAACTGGCAGAGCTTTTAAAAGGTTGTGTGGGGGCAAGTCGTGCTGCGGTAGACTTAAACTTAGTTGATCATTCAATGCAGGTAGGACAAACTGGCAAGGTAATTTCACCTAAAGTATATATTGCTTGTGGTATTGCTGGTGCTATACAGCATATGGTTGGCATGGAAAATGCAGATTTCATTATAGGAATAAATAATGATCCTGATGCTACTATTTTTCAGGTTGCAGATATAGGTATTGTAGGAGACATGGGAATTATTTTACCTAAGCTAGTCCAGAAAATTGAAAATTATAATGCAGAGCAATTGGCCCCAGCTAATTAGTTCAATCTGAAACGTGAAATTAGAACAATTTAGTTAATTAATAACAAATAAAGGTGGTGTTATTTGTGAGCTTTAAATATATAGGTAAGTCCGTTAATCGAATTGATGGAAGTGCGAAGGTAACAGGTAAGGCCATGTATAGTGATGATCTTATTTTACCTCGTACATTAATAGCAAAAGTCCTTCATTCAAAATATTCCCATGCCAAGATACTTGGGATTGATACTAAGAAGGCAAAAGAGCTTCCAGGTGTTGTAGCTGTATATACAGCCAAAGATATAAAATTTAACGATAAATACTTCCGTATGGGTGCTACTAATTCTACTTGGATATTAGCTGAAGAATATGTTCGTTATATCGGTGATATGGTTGCCTTTGTGGTAGCAGAGAATGAGGAAATAGCAGAGGAAGCACTTAATCTAATCAAGGTTGACTATGAGGTGCTTCCTGTAGTGGCAACCTTATCGGATGCTTATGAGGGACAAACCCTTGCACGCAAAGACAAACCAGGTAATGTTGCCATGCCTCTTTTTGTGGAACGAGGCGATGTGGAAAAAGATTTTGAGGAAGCAACAGTTTTTGTGAGTGGTAAATACAGTTTTCCCTCTTTGCATCAACTTTATTTAGAACCGAACAGTGCTACGGCTGTATATGAAATGGGAAAACTAACCGTGTATTGCGCATCCCAGGTATGGTTTCATACTAGGGCGGATATTTCTGCGGTGACTAATATACCAGAAAAAGATATTGAGATGAAGCCTATGCATATTGGTGGTGCTTTTGGGGCTCGTAATGATCAACCTTTACCTGTTTTCACTGCTCTTCTTGCTACCATGGTAAAGGGTACTGTTAAAATGACCAATAGCAGGCTTGAGGAATTCTTAGCTTGTCGGCCTTCTGTCGGTATGGATATTGAAATTACTTTAGCTGCGGATAGTGAAGGCCATTTTATTAGCAAGAAGACTAAATTGTTATCAGGTTTTGGTGCTTTTCCTTCGGACAGCGATGCAGTTACAGCTATTGCTTGCCTTCGTGCCGATAATAATTACCGCTTTCGCAGCGTTTCTGTAGAAGGCACTGGTCTTTATTTGAATCATGCACCGACGAGCGCTTATCGTGGTTTTGGTAATCCACAAATGCATTATGCTTTAGAACAAACTATTGACGAATTAGCAGTTAAGCTTAATATGGATCCTACTGAATTACGGATAAAAAATTTTATGCGTGCTAATGAAACATCCATTCACGGTTTTAAACCTGAAACTAATGGTATCGTTGAATGTATGGAAAAAGCAAAAGTCTTGATGGATTGGGACAAAAAAAAGAAAAACAAGGTAAAGGGGAAGGGAGTGGGAGTTGCAGCTTTAATTCATGCTTCAGGCTCTCGTGCAGGAAAACCACAGTTTGCAGGTTCCAGTGCCCTTTTACGGTTGGAAAGTTCTGGTGCCTTAACTGTTTTGATTGGTGAATGTGAGATGGGACAAGGTGCAAGTACAGCTTTTGCGCAAATAGTAGGAGAGGAATTAGGTGTGAACCCGATGAAAGTTAATGTGACAATGGGTGACACATCATTAACACCTTTTTCTACAGGTACTAATGGAAGTAAATTAATTACAAATCTTGGAAATTCATTACTTCATGCTTGCAAAGACCTGAAAAGGCAGCTTGTTGACTGTCTTAGAGAAAAAATAGGTACGGGACCAGTGGTTGTAAAGGATGGCAATATCTATGGCGAATATACGGAGAATTATGTAATGTCACTTGATGAAGCTGCTGCTAAAGGTTGCTATGCTAATAATGGTCAGTCTTTTGTTGGGGTAGGTGTTTTTGAACCTAAAGCTGACTTGGGTGATGAAACTGGATATGGTAATTTAGCTCCATCTTATCCATATGGAATACAAATGGCTGAGGTTACAGTTAATGATGATGGGACTTATGTTGTTGATAAGCTTGTTTCTGTTCATGATATAGGTAAGGTTATTAATATGACTGGAGCCCTAGGTCAGGTTTATGGTGGTGTGATGCAAAGTTTGGGTTCTGCTACTACGGAAAGTCTTGCAATCAATGAAGAGGGAATTTATCAGGCAAATACGATACTTAAATATAAGCCTCCAACTATTAAGGAGATGCCTGAAATCCTTTGCGATTTCGTGGAGACTATTGACCCTTATGGACCTTATGGGGCTAAGTGCATAGCTGAACCGCCAATTATTTCCATTGCACCTGCTATTGCCAATGCTCTTTATGATGCTTGCGGTTTGCGTTTTACAGAGGCTCCAATTACACCTGTGCAAGTTAAAAAAATGTTGCTAAAAAACCAGCAATCTGCTGCCAAGAAGGAGGTGTAGTTATGGAAGCTAAAATGATAACAGTAAAGATAAAGCTCAATGGACAGGAATATGAGCGTACCATCCCATCCCATATGATGCTTATAGATTATCTACGTAAAGAACATCAGCTTACAGGTACTAAACAAGCCTGTGGTTCAGGTGAATGCGGAGCTTGTACTGTACTGATGGATGGAAAGCCTATATACTCCTGTATTACTCTAGCTATTCAAGCTTCTGGCCGAACAGTTGAAACTATTGAAAACCTTAGTAAGGGTGATGAACTTCATCCTATTCAAGAAGCTTATTTGGATGCAGGCGCAGTCCAGTGTGGTTACTGTACTCCCGGCATAATTATGTCTACAAAAGCTTTGCTTGATAAAGACCCTCATCCTAAGGAAGAGTGTACTAAAGAGGCTTTAGCAGGCAATATATGTCGCTGTACGGGATATCATCAAATATTGGAAGCGGTAGACATTGCAGCAGAAAAAATGAGCAAGGAGGTTAACTCAAATGGATGTAAATAAACCAAAAACACTTATTGAGGCGGCTAAATTTTTAGCAGATCACACTGATGCTAAAATTGTAGCTGGGGGGACCGACCTTTTGCCACGAATTAATCAAAAACTAGAAAAGCATGAAACTTTATGTTATTTGGACGATCTACCTGAAATGTCTGGAGTACGCAGGGAGAAAGATGGAAGGGTTTTCGTTGGAGCATCTGTTCGATTATATGAGATTGCTGAAATTGAGATGTTGAGAAAATACACAGCACTTTTACAAGCTGCATCTAAAGCTGCTTCACCGCAAATACGTAATCAAGCTACAATGGGAGGGAATATCCTTCAAGAAAACCGTTGCATGTATTTTAATAATCAAGTACCTTGGTCTGATGTTAACCGTTGTTTAAAATGGGGAGGCAAGCAATGCTTTCAGTATAGAAATAGCAAGGAATGTGTAGCCCTTTTCCAGTCAGATATTGCTCCTGTATTGATTGCTTTTGATGCTGTCGCCGTAATTTATAGTTTAAGCTACGGAGAAAAGGAAATGCCAGTTAAGGATTTATATCTCAAAGAAGGTGCCAAAAACATTGATCATGATGAGATTCTTATAGGAATAAGATTGCCGGCAGTTCTCGAAGGTGAATGTAGTGCGTATGTACGTAAAACCATTAGGGGTTCATTTGATTTTCCTTTATTGTGTTGTGCTGCTAGATTTGTTATTGGCAAGGACATGATTATTAAAGAAGCAAAAGTTGTGTTTGGAGCGGCTGGAGTTATGCCTAGGGTATTTGAGCCTGCTGAAGATATGTTTGTCGGTAGTAGCAAAAAAGACCTACCAGCAATAGCAGAAAAGCTTAAGACTGCTATACCTAAACATATCGCTCCCTTTAGAGATGTTCATGTTAACGCAGGAGTACGTCATGATATGGCTAAGGACGTATTTCATAAATCGATAATGTTAATTAGTTTAGCACCTGAATGTAAGGAATAAACATTTAGAATTATTGTTGGCATAATGGTCTGTTTTTTAGACAATATGAGTCAGACAATATGAGTGGGATAGAATATAAAGAGTGTGTTAGAAAAAACAATTAAATGGATGGGATCTACGCAATACAGAACCCATCCACTTATATGCATTTGTTAGTGTGAAAAGTATATAGTCAAGACCACCAGAGTGTGGCTTGTGATAGTATAGAACTATAGACATGAAATGCTCAATACATTTAAAAATATATAAGGTTATGGAGCTTGTCTATGTGGGCACAATATATATTAATTAAAATATATTTATATAAGTGTAACAATATAGGAGGGATTATTATGAAGAAAAGATTGGTTGTTGCGCTATCGGGTGCAAGTGGCGTTCCACTTGCAATTGATCTTTTGCAGATTCTAAGCAATAATATGGACTGGGAAGTACATTTGGTAGTTTCTTCAGGATTCCAACAAACACTTCAGGTGGAAACTGACCTTTCGTTGAAAGACCTCCACCAAATGGCAACAAAAGTATATGACAATACAGACATCGGTGCTAGTATAGCTAGTGGTACATTCAAAGTTGATGGTATGGTTATTATTCCCTGCAGCATGAAAACGCTGGCGGGTATAGCAACTGGATATTCGGAAAACTTAATTCTTCGCGCAGCTGATGTAGCCATAAAGGAAAGACGCAAGCTCATTTTAGTAGCACGTGAATCCCCATTAAGTCCAGTGCACCTTAAAAACATGCTTTTCCTTTCCCAGTTGGGCGTTGTGATCATGCCTCCAATGTTAACTTATTATAACCATCCAGAAGGAATACCTCAAATGACTCGGCACATTGTCGGGAAAGTGCTTAATGAATTTGATATAGAGACACCTGATTTCAGACGATGGGAATAAATGGAGGTAATATAATGAATACAGAAAGAAATGTACTAGATACATCAACCTTCCAAGTGGGTGAGGGCCGCACTATAGTAAATGCTATATTCCATAATACAAAACAAGGTATTCAGGTTTTGCTAACAGGTGGTACCACACCTCATATTGGAGCGGTTGTAATGGCACTGCCTCGCCATAGTTTAAAAAAGGACAATTCTTTAAGTAGTGACTGTTTTATTCTTCCAGTACCAGGGCATAAGGATCATATTCCTGCACAGCTTATTGCACAATCACTAGCAGAGGCTTTTGATATACCTTGTGTTGTGACTGCAGGTATCCATAGTGATGATATATCACAACAAGAGATTGAGGATATTTTAAAAAACACACAAATATTATTACAAAAGATGATTGAAACAAAACTAAATCCAAATTCATAATGGATAAGGATAAAAAATGTTAGGTTATCTAAAATCATTTAAAAAACAAAACAAGAAGACTCTTTCAGGAATTGCAGGGTCTCTTTTTTAACCAGATAAAGGATTTATATATAAAACATAAGAAAGTTTAAAAGAAACCACCTTTTTGTTATACTATCAATAAAAGATAGAATGGATAAATCCATTTAAAAGCACCAATAAAAGAGGTGAAATATGAAAATCATTGAAGCTTTAAATATGGAAAGATTTCCTCTAATTGTCTCATTGCTAGGGGGTGGTGGGAAATCAACCACTATGTATGCGCTTGCAAAAGAGTTAAGGAAGAAGGGGAAAAAGGTTCTTGTAACCACGACAACTAATATTATGCTTCCAAAAAAATTAGAAGTGGAGGATTTTATTATAGAGTTCCAATGGGAAGAAGCATTGAAAAGATTGAAAGATTCTTTTAAAGCCCACTCTATAGTAGGACTTGCAAGTGAAAAAGTAGGGGAAGACAAAGTAAAGGGCGTTTCAGGGCAATGGATTAATCGCTTTAGAAGCGAGTTGAATGTAGACGTGATTATTGTTGAAGCAGATGGAGCAAAAGGAAAGGCCTTTAAAGCACCAGGGGAAAATGAACCTGTGATCCCAAAGAAGAGTGATATATGCATCATAGTTCTTGGAATAGAAGTCTTAGAAAAGCCAATTCAAGAAGAATATATGTTTCGGCCAGAGGAAATCTTAAAACTTTTAGGGTTAGACCAAAAGGAAAATGCAATCCTTACAAAGGAGAACATATCTAAAGTGATTTTAAGCAAAGAAGGTCTTCTAAAGAATGTTCCTAAAGAGAGTGATGTAGTTGTTTTAATTAATAAAGCAGAAGATCAAATAAATAAAGCGGTGGATTTAGGGGAATATATTTTAGAAAATAAAACAGCCGAGAACATAAAAGTATTAATAGGGCAAGTTAAAAATGAGGCAAATCCTATTATAAAAAAGTTAGGTGATTAAATATGATAGCAGGAGTTATTTTAGCATCAGGAATGTCAAAGAGATTTGGTAAAAACAAATTACTGATGTCCTTGGGAAATCAAACTATTCTGGAACATGTAATAGATGGGGTGAAATCTTCCCAGGTGGATAAAATAGTTGTAGTATATGGGCATGAAGAAGAGGAATTTAAGAGGATTTCTAAAGAAAAGAAAGTAGAGCTTATTTATAATCCGAAGTATCAAGAAGGACAAAGTGCCTCTGTAAAAGAAACCGTTAAGGCTTTAAAAAACTGCGTAGAGGGCATACTTTTTATACTAGGAGACCAACCTTTTTTAAATCCAAATACAATTAATTTGTTGATACAATCTTTTTATAAAAGCCCCAAGAATATTGTATTGCCTATTTATAATGGAAAGAGGGGAAATCCAGTCCTCTTTAGCAAAGATTTTTTTCAGACAATGTTAAAAATTGAAGGTGATCAAGGTGCCAGAAGCATTATAAAAGAAAATCCTGAAAGAATAACTGAAGTAATGATCCTGGACAGTATGGAGAATTTTGATATTGATACAGAAGAAGATTATAAAAAAGCCAAAGAATATATGGGGGGGAATAAAATTGAAGGTATATAAAAAAATCATAGAACTACAAGAAGCAAATAAATCCTTTGCATTGGCCACCGTTATAAAATCACATGGTTCAACCCCAAGAGGAAGCACTGCAAAGATGGTTATAGAAGAAGATGGAAAGATCACAGACACTATTGGTGGAGGCCCTGTAGAAGACAAAGTAATAAAAGACTCCTTAAAAGCTATAAAAGAAGGAGGAAGATCTACCATAGCAAGCTATAAATTAAATAAGAATTTAGAGGGTGGACTCAATATGAATTGTGGAGGGGATATGGAGGTTTTTATTGAAATTTTTCACCCGAGACCTACAATCTTGTTAGTAGGAGGAGGTCATGTGAATTATGCCCTTTCAAAGTTAATAGAATATGTAGGCTATGATTTTATGGTTGTAGATGACCGAGAGGAATTTTGTAATAAAGAAAGATACCCCAAGGCTAGTGACCTATTGGTCACAAAAGATTATACAAAGGATTTAGAAAAATTCCCCATTGGTAAGGATTATTACATTGTAATTGCCACCAAGAACGATGATGCTGTGGCTCTAGAAGGTGTTATAAAATCAAAAGCAAATTATATTGGTATGATGGGAAGCAAGAGAAAGGTGCAAGCAATTTTTGATGAGTTATTAGAAAAGGGCTTTACAAAGGAAGATTTAGATAAAGTACACGCCCCTGTGGGACTAGATATAAATGGAGAGACACCAGAAGAAATAGGGATCAGTATCCTTGGAGAAATCATCAAGGTTATCAATGGTGGATCAGGCCAATCATTAATAGAAAAGAGAGGATTTTAATGGGAAAATGAATCGTTTTAAGAAGTGGGGGAGACATTGCCACAGGAATCGCCTATAGACTGGTTCGTGCAGGTTATAAAGTAGTCCTTTTAGATGTTTCAAAACCTACCATGATTCGAAGAACCGTGAGTTTTTCCCAAGCAGTTTACGATAAAGAGATGGAAATAGAAGGTTTGACATCTATTCTGGTTCAAGATACGAAAGAGGCTTTGAAAGTGTTGAAAGATGGGAAGATCCCCTTATTAATAGATCCAAAGGGAGAATCTATAAAAGAATTGAAGCCCTTAGCGGTTATAGATGCCATTTTAGCAAAGGAAAACTTAGGAACCAATAGAGACATGGCACCTATTGTAATAGGAGTTGGACCAGGATTTACAGCAGGGGAAGATGTTGATGCAGTAGTGGAAACCATGAGAGGGCATTACTTAGGAAGGGTTATTCTAGAAGGTCAAGCAATTCCAAACACTGGTAGCCCAGGAGATATAGGTGGATTTACAACGGAAAGGGTTCTACAATCCACGAATGCTGGAGTATTTAAAGCAGTAAAGAAAATAGGAGACCTTGTAAGCAAAGGGGATATTGTGGCTCAAGTAGGAGACCAGCCAGTACAAGCCACCATAAACGGTGTTTTAAGAGGACTTTTACAAGATGGAATCCATGTAACACCAGGATTTAAAATAGCAGATATTGACCCAAGATCTGAGGTAAACCATTGCTTTACCATATCAGATAAAGCAAGGGCTGTTGGGGGAGGAGTTTTAGAAGCATTATTACATCTGGAATCAAGAAAAGATGAAAAGACTTATTAGAGGAATACTGTAATGTTAAAAAAAATGTCACGTCAAAGTATTGGTGGATAAAGAATCCAGCATTTTTCATATTGCAGCATTTGTCAGTAAGGAAGATGTGTTATGTTTTTTCTACAAAGTGAAATGAACAAACTTTATAAAGATTTAACAAGATTCTCTTTGAATATTTTGTTTTTTTATATATAATGATAGTTATACTTATACTTATACGAAACATGCAATACTGTATATGGTCTAGATAACAATTATAAACAAGGAGGAATAATGAATGGCAAGAAAAATGAGAACAATGAATGGTAACTCGGCTGCTGCTTATGTTGCATATGCATTTACGGACGTAGCTGCTATATATCCTATTACACCATCCTCAGATATGGCGGAACATGTTGATGAGTGGAGTGCTAAAGGACAAAAAAATATTTTTGGTCAAACAGTGCAGGTAACAGAGATGCAATCAGAGGCAGGTGCTGCAGGAGCGGTTCACGGGTCTTTAGCTGCAGGAGCTTTAACTACAACATTTACAGCATCTCAAGGTTTATTATTGATGATACCTAATATGTATAAAATTGCAGGTGAGTTATTACCAGGAGTCTTTCATGTAAGTGCCCGTGCAGTTGCAGGTCATGCTCTTTCTATATTCGGAGATCACTCAGACGTAATGGCTGCAAGACAAACAGGCTGTGCTATGCTTGCTGCTGGTAGCGTTCAAGAAGTCATGGACTTATCAGGAGTAGCTCATTTAGCTTCTATAAAAGGAAGAGTACCTTTTATAAGTTTCTTTGATGGTTTTAGAACTTCACATGAAATGCAAAAAATTGAAGTATTAGAATATGACGAGCTTTCCAATTTGGTAGATTGGGATGCAATTAAAGCTTTCAGAAATAGTGGGTTAAATCCGGAACGCCCATATTTAAAAGGAACAGCTCAAAATCCAGATATTTATTTTCAAGCTAAGGAAGCTGCAAACAGTTACTATGCAGCTATTCCGGACCTAGTAAACGATTATATGAAGGAAATAACTAAATTAACAGGAAGAGATTACGCTCCATTCACATACTATGGTGCAGAAGATGCAGAAAACATTATTATTGCAATGGGTTCAGCAACATCAACCATAGAAGAAGTAGTAGATTATTTAAATGCTAATGGAGAAAAATTAGGTTTAATGAAAGTACATTTATATAGACCTTTTTCTGAAAAATATTTCTTTGATGTTTTGCCGAAAACAGTTAAAAAGATTGCAGTACTTGATAGAACTAAAGAGCCAGGTGCACTAGGAGAACCATTATATCAAGACGTTAGAACATTATTCTTTGATAAAGAAAATCCTCCATTAGTAGTAGGTGGAAGATATGGTCTTGGTTCTAAAGATACGACTCCAGTTCAAATTAAGGCTGTATTTGATAATCTTAATACAGAAAGACCTAAAAATGGATTTACAGTCGGCATAGTAGATGATGTTACTAATACATCCTTACCATTAGGAGAAAACATTGTAACAGCTCCAGAAGGAACAATTAGATGTAAGTTCTGGGGCCTAGGATCTGATGGTACAGTAGGCGCAAACCAAAGTGCCATACAAATTATAGGTAACAACACAGATATGTATGCTCAAGCATATTTCTCCTATGACTCTAAAAAGTCAGGTGGAGTTACAATATCTCACTTACGCTTTGGTAAAGAACCAATAAAATCAACTTATTTAATTGATGAGGCAGATTTTGTTGCTTGTCATAATCAAGGATATGTATATTTATATGATCTATTAGAAGGACTTAAAGATGGTGGAACATTCTTACTAAACTGTATTTGGTCACCGGAAGAATTAGAAGAAAGATTACCAGCTCAAATGAAAAGATATATTGCTGATAATAATATTAATTTCTACACACTTAACGCAACTAAAATAGCATCAGAAATAGGTTTAGGTGGAAGAATTAATATGGTTATGCAGTCTGGATTCTTTAAATTGTCAGAGGTTCTTCCCCTAGATGATGCTATTAAATATCTAAAGCAAGCAATTGTAGATTCTTATGGACTAAAGGGAGAAAAGATAGTAGAAATGAACTATCAAGCCGTAGACCGTGGATTAGAATCATTAGTTAAAATAGATATACCTGCTAGCTGGAGCAGTGCAGAAGACGAAGCTGCTGCTACAGTATCAGTAGAAGAACCAGATTTTATTAAAGATATATTAAGACCAATGACTGCACAAAAGGGAGACGATCTTCCAGTAAGTGCTTTTGTAGACATGCCAGATGGTGTTTTCCCATTAGGAACATCTAAATTTGAAAAACGTGGAATAGCTGTTAATGTACCAGAATGGTATAGCGAGAATTGTATACAATGTAACCAATGTTCATATGTATGCCCACATGCAGCTATTAGACCATTCTTATTAGATGAAGAAGAGGTTAAAAATGCTCCAGAAGGCTTTAACACAATAAAAGCTATTGGTAAGGATTTTGAAGGGTTACAATATAAAATACAAGTAAGTACACTAGATTGTACTGGATGTGGAAATTGCGTTGATATTTGTCCTTCAAAAAATAAAGCTATTGCAATGATGCCACTTGAACCACAAGTAGAGGCACAAATGGAAAATTGGGAATATGCTACAACAATTTCTGACAAGTCCAACTTAACAAATAAATTCACATTAAAAGGTAGCCAATTTGCTCAACCATTATTTGAATTTTCAGGTGCTTGTGCAGGTTGTGGAGAAACCCCTTATATTAAATTAGCTACTCAGTTATTTGGAGATAGAATGATTATAGCTAATGCTACAGGTTGTACTTCAATATTCGGTGGTAGTGCTCCATCTATCCCATACTGTACAAATGCTGAAGGCCAAGGACCAGCTTGGGCTAATTCATTATTCGAGGATAATGCAGAGTATGGATATGGTATGTTCTTAGCTGTTAAGCAAATGAGAGATAGACTAACAGGTCTTATGACAGAAGCATTAGAGCTTAATATTGCAGATGAATTAAAAGCTGAATTTAAAGCATGGTTAGAAGGAAAAGACAATGCAGACGCATCTAAAGAGGCTACTTATAAAATGCTACCATTACTTGAAGCAGCAAAGGGTAATGCGATTATAGATGAAATAATCGAGAAGAAAGATTTCTTAGTTAAAAAATCACAGTGGATTATTGGAGGAGACGGTTGGGCTTATGATATCGGATTTGGTGGCTTAGACCATGTAATTGCCTCTGGAGACGATGTGAATATTCTTGTTGTAGATACAGAAGTGTATTCAAATACAGGAGGTCAGGCTTCTAAATCATCGCCAACAGCTGCTATTGCTAAATTCGCATCTGCTGGAAAGAGAACTAAGAAGAAAGACCTTGGTATGATAGCAATGACTTATGGCTATGTTTATGTGGCACAGGTATCTATGGGAGCTAGTCAAAACCAATTAATGAAAGTTATGAAAGAAGCAGAAGCATATGATGGGCCATCGCTTATTATTGCTTATGCACCATGTATTGCTCACGGTATTAGAGCAGGAATGGGTAAGACTCAAGAACAAGGTAAAAAAGCTGTAGATGCTGGATACTGGCATTTATATAGATATAATCCAGAATTAAAAGATGAAGGTAAAAATCCATTTACCTTAGATTCTAAAGAACCTAAGGAATCCTTTAGAGACTTCTTATTAAGTGAAGTACGTTATAATTCACTTCTTAAAACTTTCCCAGAAGTGGCAGAAACACTATTTGAGGAAGCTGAAAAAGAAGCTAATGAAAGATACCAAGGATACAAACGTTTAGCAGATCAATAATATAGTATAGAAATAAAAAAGAGGCTGTCTTGACAG
>CAYLXY010000002.1:0-21819 GCA_964387405.1 uncultured Clostridiaceae bacterium | reverse complement strand
TAAGTTTTTAACTATATTTATTAGCTTTTTTAGTTTCATCATCTATAATACATCCGTCTTCGCCTCGTATAGATAAGCATTGTTTGCAACGTTGAATTTCTTCTTCAACTAATTCTTTTGGAATTGACATGACTGCATTTTTTATATGTTTATGGAATATAGTATCTTTATTTAAATAATAATAATATCTCCATCTGCCATCTTTTTTTCTATAGATCATATCTGCCTTTTTAAGTATTTTAAGATGCTTTGAAGCATTATATTGATTTATTCTTAAAACTTCTACCATCTCTGACACACTTATTTTTGAATCTATTGAATATAATAACCACATCATCTTTAGTCTTGTAAGATCAGACAATGCTTTAAAAACATCAATATATTCTTCTAATCCTAATATTTGATTTTTCATTTTATCCTCCATTTTTTTGTTCACTTTAAAATTTCTCCATATTAACTTAATGTAAATTGTAATATATGCTATATCATGCATGTGTTGTATATATTATACACTTCATATGATTCTGATGTCAAGTATTAATTTGAATATTCTGAATATTTTTTATTTAATCTTTTAAGTCTTTTATAAATGTACTATAGGAATAAAAAACACTTCCTAGTAGACAGTCTAATTAATTAAAATTATATTAGCTACTTGAAAGTGTTTTTATTATTTCAGTAAATTTCAAAGTAATTATTCATCTAAATCAAGTTTTTTTCTGATTTTATCCAAAACCTCATTATCCTTTAATTCTTTAACATTTTTATATCGATTTTCGCTAAAACTATTGTCAAATTGGCATATAGAAGTATATTCGCAATATTTACAGGATGTATTTTGACCTTTTTTAAATGGCTCTATTTTAACATTCCCCTTTAATATTTCCTCACCAATTTCTTTGATAAGTCTTCTTACATGATTAAGAAGTGCTTTAAAGTCTTCTTTCTCTAAAGCTGATGAAGATCTTGTAATTTCTCCAGCCTTTGTTATTCCAGCAGGTATAATATCTGAATATGTGCCAATTTCCTCGTCCATTTTTTTAATAATGTTTACATCCTTTAATACTAAACCACTCATCTTTAATCTTTTATTTATTTCTTTTTCTACCTCTTCTACTGCTTTTTCTGTAGTTTTTATAAGTGGATCATCTATTTTGAAATAAAATATTCCACCCGGATATACTTCTACATTATGTTTTTTACCTTCACTAGACAATATTGCATCTAAATAAACCATTAATTGAATTTTAAAACCATAATAAACATCAGAAAGACTAAAATCCGTGTTTCCAGATTTATAATCTATTATTTTAACATAATTTCCATCTTCGTCATTTAGTATGTCTACCCTGTCTATTCTACCTTCTAAGTAAATTTTCTCTCCATCATCTAGTTCAATTATGATAGGGGGTAAGTCTCCTTCAGATCCAAAAATAATTTCATGACCCTTGGGAGTAAATTCACCTCTTTTTATATGTTCTGTCAATGTCCACATTGCCCTTTTACTAATTCTTTTTAATCTAGTAACTAAATACTTATAGCGATGGGTACTGAGCATAATACCATGTTCAAATTCTGGCACCATTTCATCTATTACCTTTTCAACCAAATAGTCATTTTGTGTTCTTGTTAAATCATGCCAATCTATTTCTTCATTTACCATTTCCTTGGTAAATTGTTCCATTGAGTCATGAAATAATTTGCCTATGTCTGGATTCGATAGCTCATATTCCTTTCTTTCCTTTGGTCTTAAACCATAGGTAACAAAGTGAGAAAATGGACAGTTTGCAAATCTTTCTAGCCTTGAAACACTAGATCTAATAGGATTATCATATAGCCGTCTAGCCTTATTTTCCCCTATATAAGTAATTTGATTTTCATGAAATAATCCTTTAATCATCAAATTACGTCTTTCTTCCCATCTAGCTTGTTCAGTATACCAACCGTATACATCCCACCAAATACTTTCCATAGCTTTACTATCTAAATTCAACCTTATATTTTCCGTCATATATTTAAATGTACTTATAGGCGTTCTTATAAGATGCATTTCATTTTCTAATGTGTTTACAATATCACTTTTTATATTTAAATTTTTAAATATCTTTTTAAAACGATCTATTAAAATTGAAGGTCTCATAGCTCGCCCCTCTTGATCTGCTAAGGCATAGCTTATCCACAAATATTCACTCGGCTTTGAAAGGGCAGAATATATAATAAACTGTTCTTCTAGTAATGATGTTTCTACAGTTGATCCTATGGAAATTCCTTTTTTTTCTAAAAATTTCCGCTCATGATCTAAAAGTATTCCACCCTCCTCTTTGCTAAAAGGTAGTATGCCATCATTTACACCTATTACAAATAATGCCTTAATATCATGGCTTTTTGATCTTCCTATACTACCAACTAACACTTGATCTATAGTAGATGGGATAACCCCTACTTGACAAGCCAAAAATCCTGCTTCCAAAGTTCTGCCATAATCTTTTAATGTTGTACTTTCATCAGATAATATTTCTATTAACTGATCAAATATTTCCATTATCTTATTCCATATTTGCGTGTTTTCGTTTACATATTCAAAATATTTTTGCTCTCTAAGTTCTTCTATCCATTTGTCTAGCTTCTTTTCTATATTAAGGTCTTTAATAAACTCGAATAATGCCTTTGTAATATCTCCCACTTTCTTTTTACGATATATCTTTTTTTCAAACTTGGCAAATGGAGCAATAAACCTTTCTCTTAAATCATTATATTTCGGTAAATCTTCTTCATGGCCTTTTATGAAGGGCTGGAAATAGCTGTTTTTCCCCCTAATTCCGTATTGTAGTACATAGTTTTCAAACTCTTCTACTTCATCCTTAGTAAAGTCAGAAAAACCTGTTTTTAAAAATCTAAATACGTCTTCATATCTATAGCCCCTACTTAATATTTCTACACTAGATAAAATTAGTTCTATCATAGGATTGTTCATAATAGATCGCTTCTCATCCATAAAATAAGGTATATTGTACTCTTCAAATACCCTTTTTAATATCATACTATATTGGTCTAATCCACCAGAAACTAATGCTATATCCTTCCATCTATATCCTCTATTGCTCACTAAATGGATTATTTGAGCCGCTACATTTTCCATTTCTGTATATAAGTTAGAAGCTGCAAAGACTTTTAGATTTACATTTTCATCTGTATATTGCTTGTAAGGATAACTATATAGTTCTTTTTCTATATGTTCTATTTCCTTAACCTTTGCCAGTACATCTCTTTCCTTTATATCTAAGTTGATTACTTCCTCTTCTAAATTCAATTTTTGAGCAATTGCTTTTATTTTTAAATAAGTTCTTTGACTAATATCAAATAATTCTTTATCCTTTTCTTTAGAGTTTACTTCCATAGTAAATGTAATAGTAATGTTTTCTACCTTTTTAGCAAGCTCTTCTATAACCCTCAATATTTGAGGGGTAAAACTTTGAAATCCGTCTATCCAAATTTCGGCCCCTTCTAAAAACTTGACCCTTTCTATGTTTTCAATAAGTAGGTTTACATGGTCTTCGTTATCTATATATTTATCTTTTAAATATCTATTAAATCTTTGATAAATTAAAATAATATCTTCAAGCTTTCGCTTTAATATTGTATCCTCTTCCATTTCATTAAACTCCATAGTAAGATCAATTGGGCCTATATCGTGCTGTTTCATTTGGCAAATAAGTTCATTTACTTTATTAATAAAGCCATCCTGCTTGGCTATAGATTTATAAATTGAAAGTTCCTTTAAAGATTCATCTGCAACTTTCCTTAAAATCATACTTTTACCCAGCTCATTTATTGGTACTCTTGTAAGTCCACCTACCTCACTGAATACACTATGGGCAAGCCTTGTAAAACTTAACACTTGTGCTCTCATAATACCTTTTAAATTTTGTTTTTCTATTAAATCCCGTTCTGCTTGTAAGGTAAATTGTTCTGGAACTAAAAGTATTAGCTTATTATCTCCTTCTTCTTTTAACTTTTCTTTTATCTCTTCAAGAGCTAAATAGCTTTTTCCCCTAGCTGCTCTACCAAATATATATCTAATGGTCATTAAACCTACACCCCGTTTCAGTACTATATATTAATATTATATCACAAAACAATTTTTTCAACTGTCCAAAGCAATTTGTAAGATCTTAGACCCTTTATTTTACTAGGCCTTATTCAAAGTAACTAACTAAAAGTTTTAAAACCCTTCATTTGTAAATATGATTTTATAATATGGATACATTCATACATAAATATTTTTAAAAACAACATACTAAGGACAAGTACATAGAGAGAAGGGGTTTTTTTAGTGAGTTTTTTAAATAGATTATTAGGAAAAACTAAACAAAGAAAAAAGAATGATACAGTCCCTAACCAACCTGTCCTTTCTAATGATATAAATATTAATAAAAAGAACTTAGATGAGATATTTAAAAACTGTGATGATATTGACTATAGGGTATTAAAATTACATATTAACCAAAATGTTATTGAATCTCTTTTGGTATATTCAAATTCTGTAGTAGATTTAAAAGAAATCAATGAAAATATTATAAAACCAATAAACTCTTATAATGAAACAAATAATATTATGTCTATAGATGAGGAGTCTATCTTACAAGCCTTTGAAAAAGTTACTAGTGTTAACAATATGAAAAGAGTAAATAATTTAAAAGATATAACTAAAGAAATCTTATCAGGTAACTCTATACTATTAATTAATAATTGTAATACTGCTTTATCATTAAGCACAGAAGGAAGAGAAACAAGGCAGGTATCGGAATCCAATGTGGAAACTATTATTAGGGGTCCAAGGGATAGCTTTATTGAAGATATTAACATTAATATAGGACTTGTTCGAGCTATAATTAAAAGTTCATTATTAAAGGTGGAAAATATGACTCTTGGTAGTGAAACCAATACAACTGTAAGTATTTTATATATGGATAACAAAGCTAATAAAGAGGTTTTATCTAATATCATGAATAAACTCCATGAATTGGATACAGATTTTATTCTTGATAGTTCATATATTGAACAATATTTGGAAGAACATCCATATTCCCCTTTTCCCGAAACACAAATAACTGAACTGCCGGATAAAGTGTGTGCAAATCTGTTAGAAGGAAGAATAATTATTTTAGTCGATGGAAGCCCTATAGCTTTAATACTTCCCACAACATTTTTTCAGTTGTTTCAGTCTCCAGAAGACTATTATACTAGAATTGTTTTTGGTAATTTTGTAAGACTTATACGTTTTTTAGGTTTTTTTCTTGCTACTTCCCTACCAGCTATTTATATAGCTTTAATATCATTTCACCATGAAATGATACCCATGAATTTATTGGTGGATTTATCTAAAACTAGGGCCAATGTTCCATTTCCGCCAGTAGCAGAAGCTATATTTATGGAATTAACCGTTGAACTTTTACGAGAAGCTAGTATTCGTCTTCCACAAAGTATAGGGCAAACTATAGGTATAGTAGGGGCAATAGTTATAGGGGATGCTGCCATACAATCTAATTTTGCCAGTCCAACTATGGTAATTGTCGTTGGTATTACTACAATTGGGAGCTATGTGTTTCCACATTATAATACATCATACTCCTTACGTATTATACGTTTACCTATAATTTTTATGGCTGCTACATTTGGAGCCTTTGGTATTGTTATAGCTTGGTGCTGGATTATTATACACCTATGTAATTTAGAGTCCTTTGGTTATCCATACCTTTCACCTCTTTCTCCTTTAGATAAGGGAATATTGAAGGATGGTATTGGCCGTGGAAGTTTATACCCAAATAAAAAATCATTAATAGAGCTCATTAAGCGCACAAAATAAAAGAATACAGTTTGGGGTGATGAAATTGTACAGGAAATATAATAATGGAGAAATATCTGCCCTCCAATTTTTTGTATTTATTATTAATATAATTGTTGGTACCGGCATATTAAATCTTTCTAGAGAAGTTGCAGAAGTTTCCAAGCAAGATGCTTGGATTTCTGTTCTTTTTAGTGGCATTTTTATAAGCTTTATAGTTATTATCATTATCTTTACTGTTAGTAAGTTCCCTAAACATAACTTTCTTAAGTACACAAGCTATTTATTAAGCAAACCATTAGGATATTTTATTACTTTTTCTTATATAATATATTCTGTGCTTTTTACTGGTATAGTTATAGCCTATATATGTGAAATGACAGCTACTTGGCTTCTCAATGAAACTCCTATTTATATTATACGCTTAATTCTTGTATTAACAATTGTATATATGATAAGAAATGGGCTAACTTCACTTGCAAGGTTTGCACAAATAACTATATTTTTTTTGATTCCTTTTACCCTACTTATATTTGTAGGTCTGCCCGAAATACATCTTATTAATTTAAGGCCTATAGGAGGTTCTGGAGTAGTTAATATTATGAAAGGGGTTTTGCCTTCTTTTTTTACTTTTGCTGGCTATGAGACACTATTGGTTTATTACCCCTATATCTCCGATAAACAAAAACCTATTATGAGAAATTCTGTTTTAGCTATTCTTGTAGTAACCTTGATTTATACTCTTACTGTTATGGCTGAAATTGCTTTATTTGGACCTGAGGAAATCTTAACAGTCCTCTACCCTTCCATTAACTATTTAACTAGTGTTAATACACCTATAATAGAAAGAAGCGAAATATTTTTTACTACATTCTGGATATTTACTGCTCTGACCTCTGCTGGAATACAATATTTTACATCTAGTGTTTTACTGCAAAACATTTTTAATACAAAAAAAACTAGTGTTTTTACATATGCTTTAGCTCCAATAGTATTTTTCATATCTATTTCCCCTAGAAATACTACCGTAGTAGCCAAGCTTGTAGGTAAAATTGGAAATGCAAGTATATTTTTTGGTTTTTTACTACCTATTATACTATTTATAATGTATTTAATTAAAGGAAAGGATAAAAATAATGAAAAAGACAATTAAGTTTTTATTAATAATTTTACTGGTTTTGCCCCTATGCAGTTGTTGGGATTCTAAACATTTAGAAGAATTATTAATTGTAAATGGTATCGGTATTGATATTAGCAAGGATAATCCTAATAATTATTTATTTACAATTGCCTTTCCTACAATTACAGAGGATGCTCCTAAAAAGAAAGCTACATTTTCTACAGAAGCTCCCTCTTTAAGTAGTGGCAAAAGTAATCTTCAACAAAAAATTTATAGGGAACTTTCTTACGATAATATTAGATTAATTATTTTTAGTGAAGAAGTTGCAAGACAAGGGCTTTTAATTCATTTAGATTCTATGCTGAGAATACCCCTTTTTAGAGGAACTACTCGATTCGTCGTTGTAAAAGATAGAGCTATAGACCTGTTTGGACTTGAGCCTCCTGTTTATCTTTTTATTATCAATTTTATATTTGATTCTATTGAACAAAATCATAATGCTACAACTGTTCCTATTACTACACTTAGAAATTTTAGTAATCTATGTTACACCACTGGAATTGAACCTTCTATGCCTTATATTTCCTATGGTGCTAATAAAAGTGAGGTTAATATAGATAGTATAGCCCTATTTAAACATGACAAGATGATACATGTATTAAATGGAATGAATAGCAGGGCATTTATGGCTTTAAAAGGAGATATTCAACATGGAGTCCATACCTTTGAGTATATTCCAAAAGGAAGAGATGAAAAAGAATATATATCTATTAATTTAATAAATGGAAAAAGCAAAATAAAAACAAAGCTAATAGATTCTGAACTTCATATTTATCAAGATATTTCAATAAGCGCTCACTTAGGTGAATATACTCAAAGTGAATTCCTATTTACACCAAATAAAGTTAAAATGATTGAAGATATTATTAACGGTGAGTATATAAAAGCTTGGAAAGAAACTTTAGAAATACTACAAAAAGATTTAAAAAATGATAATATAGGTTATGGTAGATATGTCAAAGCAAATCATCCAGATTATTTTGATGAAGAAGATTGGAATAATCAATTTTCTCAAGCTATTATCCATGTGACTCCTAAGGTTAGAATTAGGACTGTGGGAATAACCCCTTAGTTTTTTAAGTTTTTTTTAAACTCTATACTGATTATTTAACTCTCTTCTTTATTTTATATTGTGCTAGATTAGCTAGGCAGCCAATAAAAAATCCTAGAAACTATTATTAAAATTTCTAGGATTTTTATATTAATTTTCAAACTATTATTTCTAGGAATTATAATACAAGCTTTCTGTAGGGTACTGTGGATCACTTGTTATATCTATTCCAAGTTTATTAAAAATCTGTTCATCATTTAAACTTAATATTGTAGTCGAATGAGCCTGGCATCCTTTTAGCATAGACAATTTATCCATAGCTACTTGTGCTGTTGGATTAGTAGCAGCACATATACTAAGTGCTATTAATATTTCTTCACAATCTAAAGCTACACTTTTACTAGATAATGTTTTAGACTTTAAATTTCTAATTGGTTCTAATATGACTGGAGAAATCAAATAGATTTCATCAGATATATTAGCTAAATATTTAACAGCATTTAAAAGCACAGCTGCCGATGCATGCATTAGATCTGAACCTTTACCAGTTAAAATTTTTCCATCTTTAAGTTCCATTGCTACTGCTGAACCTATTTCATTTTTACTAGATAATTCCTTTAATCTTGCAGAACGTTCTCTTGCAGGTAAAACTACCTTTCTATCTTCTGGCTTTAGTTCAAGTTCTTCCATGATTAATTTGGATCTTTCAAAGATTTCTCTTTCTACATAGCCTTTTTTATATTCACAACCAGTTTTAAAATATCTTCTTATAATTTCTTGTTTAGATGCTTCTTTAATTACATCATCATCTATAATTCCAAAACCAACTCTATTAACTCCCATATCTGTTGGAGATTTATATACAGACTCTTCTCCTGTTATTTTCTCTATAATTCTTTTTAGTACAGGAAAACTTTCAATATCACGATTATAATTAATGGCCATCTCATTATAGGCGTCAAAATGAAAAGGATCAATCATAATTACATCTTTTAAGTCTACAGTTGCAGCTTCATAGGCTATATTTAAAGGATGCTTTAAAGGAATATTCCATACTGGAAATGTTTCGAATTTTGAATAGCCTGCTACTTTGCCCCTTCTATATTCATGATATAGTTGACTAAGACAAGTTGATAACTTTCCACTAGCTGGTCCTGGAGCTGCTACAACAACTATAGGTTTTGTGGTCTCAATATATGGATTTGTTCCATATCCTTCGTCACTTACAATTGTATCAACATCTGTAGGATATCCTTTGGTACTTCTATGTATATATACTTTTATACCTCTTCGTTCAAGTTTGTTTATAAAAATATTAGTTGCAGGTTGTCTATTATATCTTGTAATAACAACACTATTTACATCAAGTTGGTAAGATCTTAAATCATCAATAAGTCTTAAAGTTTCCATATCATAAGTTATGCCAAAATCTCCTCTAATCTTATTCCTTTCTATATCTCCTGCATATACACAAATAATTACCTCAACTTTATCTTTTAATTTTTGTAACAACTTTACCTTTGCATTCTCATCAAATCCTGGCAAAACCCTTTTGGCATGAAAATCCGATAAAAGTTTCCCTCCAAATTCCAAATACAGTTTGTTGTATTTATTTACTCTCTCTAAAATATACTTTGATTGCTCTTCTAAATATTTTTCATGATCAAATCCTATTTTCATCTATATACCTCACTTTACCTTTCATTAGCTAAGTCTTTTTTATTGACCTCTTATAAGAAATATTACTCATAATTTTATTGTTTCGACTACTAATTATTACATAGTTTCATATTAAAGTAAATATCCACTCTACTATAAAATCATTGTCTTTAGTCATACATACCTACTTTTAAAAGCTTTTGTTAATAATTTATAGAGCCACTATATGGCATCTATCAAACGAAGTCGAAGGATCTTGTCTAGATATTATTATTGCCTACTAGCTTCCAAAGGATGATAAAATTTATTCATCTAATTCCCCCAAATTAAAACAATCCTTTTATTAATAATATACCACCTAAAGCACCTTCATACAATTAACAATTTTCAAAAACTAAAAAACACTACATCCTTGGAGGTGTAGTGCTCTTTAAAATACTATTTTTTTGCCTAACTGCATAGAATTCATTTTTTTATCATTCCTTTGCATTAGATTTTTCTTAAGTTTTTATATTTTTACTTTTTATATGGTTTGAACTCTTGTCGTAGTAATTTTTCCATTTACTTTGCTTAAATTCTTAACTTTAAGAGTCGGATTATTCACATCACATTTACTCAAAACATCTTGAAATATGTGAAATTCATTTCTTTTAATAACAACTTCAACTTTGTATCTTGTGTCTTCATTATTACCTTGTACACGAAAATTATTAACAGTATAACCTACGGATCTAAGCTTATTTGCTACCTCTACCATTTTCTCTTTGTGATTTAAAAATAAATCTATTTCGATAATACCTAGAGCTATCTTATTTTCGATTATACCACCAATTATTACACCTACCATTTTCCCAAAGGCAAAAGCAATAGTAAAGTGTAATCCATTAGAACTAGTAACTTTACTTACAATGGTTGCAAATATCATAGCATCTACGAATACTAAAATATATACTGGATTCATAATGTTTTTTGACATAAGCATAGTTTTTAGTGTTGCTAATACATTAGTTAGAGCAGTTATTAAAAACAAACCTACAATTGAAAACATAATTTCTTTTGTCATCTACACACCCCCTTCTTTTTTATTTTAATTAAATTATGACATAGCAAAAGACTAATAATATTATATTAGTCTTTAATCAGTTGTTTTTTGATTTCATAAGTAAAATAAAGCTATCTTCTATACTTGATCCTATCTTCTACCGATTAACTTGCTAACTAAATTAGTATATCATAAATCATGCATGTGTGTCAAATAAAATATTCAATAAAAGGTTCTCATTAGTTTGTTTTTTACTTCTAACGAGTTTTTATTCCAATACCTTTTTTAAATAGTATTATAGACGTAATAAAAGTGATAAATAAAAATACTAGGGACAAAACTCCATTAGCCCAAATATTCCCCCCCGTAGTACCTAAATAAGCATATCTAGTTATATTAATTAAAGGATATATAGGATTAATAATTCCTAATTTAGACAATATACCAGGTAAATTTGATACTTCAAAAAATACACCTCCTAAATAAGATAAAGGAGTTATAACTATAGCTAATACAAAATTCATCTTTTCAAAGTCATCTAATACAAGACCACATATCAAACCTAACGATGCAAATATAAATGATGTTAGGGTAATTGCGAAAATAAAAAGAGGAACATTATTTATACCAAAGCCTACAAAAGGTATTGTTGCTAGATAAGTTAAAATTCCTACTAGTAAACCCCTAAAAGTACCTCCTAAAATAAAGGCTAAAGATTTTTCTACATCAGAAATAGGATAGCTATTTATATCCTGTATAGTGCCTTGAAACTTTTGAGAAACTAGAGAAAAGGATGGGTTTTGGAATGCTGCCATAAGAGCACCCATAGTAGTTAATCCTGGAACTAAAAAGTGTAAATAATTGACTCCCTCTATTCCCACATCCCTAGTTTTCAATAAGCCCCCGAATACTGCTAAATATAATATGTTTGACAATAAAGGAGCAAATATAGTTTGAACAAAAACCTTGAAAAACCTATGTATTTCTTTGTATAAAAGAGTTGTAAATCCAACCCTATTGTAAAATATTTTCATACTATCATCCTCCTAATGTCTTATTAAATCCACATACACATCTTCTAATTTATGCCTACTTATATCTATATTTACAAAGCTTAATCCTCCATCTACAACATTTTTCATAACTTTAGATAGGTCATCTTTATTCACTTTTAGATGCAAATTTCTATCTTCTTTTATTCTAGGTCTATACTCTTTTAAGAATTCAAAATGTCCAATATTTAAATCATAATCGAACTCAAGTTTAACTTCTATATCCTTTGAAAAAATTTCCATTAACTTTTCTTTAGGTTCATCTGCAATAATTTTTCCATCGTCTATAACAACAATTCTTTCACATAGCCTTTCAGCTTCTTCAATATAATGAGTAGTTAAAATAATTGTAGTTCCTTCCTCATGTAATTTATTTAAAAACTTATACATGCTATGACGTAATTCTATATCTACACCTGCTGTAGGTTCATCTAAAATTAATATTCTAGGTTTGTGGACCAATGCTTTTGCTATTAACAATCTTCTCTTCATTCCACCTGAAAGTTCTCTTGATGTTACATTACACTTATCCATTAGTGATAAAGATTCTAGTAATTCATAAATATATTCGTCGTTATTTTTAATTCCAAAATACCCAGATTGCTTTCTTAGCATATCCTCTACGGTAAATATATAGTCCTGTCCTATTTCCTGTGGAACCACTCCTAGAATTCTTTTAATCTCCAAGGGGTTTTTTTCTAAATTATAACCTCCTATTCTTACATGACCTTTAGTCTTAAGTACATTTCCTGCTAATATATTAATTAATGTTGTCTTTCCTGCACCGTTTTGCCCTAATAATGCAGTAAATTCTCCTTTATTTATACTTAAATTAATATCTTTTAAAGCTTCTTTATTGCCTTTTTTATATGTCTTTGAAAGATTATTTATTTTTATCATAGTATTTTATGTCATCCTCCTCTTCTTTAATATGGAATTATTATAATCTAAATAAACTCATATCTTTAGCTTAAGATTTTCTTTCCGTTATTATCTTACTATATAGGGTAAAGCTTGTCCAATTTTCTTTAAATACTTTCTTAGTTAGGTATATTATGTAGGGGCATTATCATAACCATATATATGGAAGGAGAATGTATATGGATGATAATAAGAAAAAACTTACTAATGTTACTGGGGCCCCGTGCCCAATAATCAAGATGTTATGACATCAGGATTAAGGGGTCCTATGGTATTACAAGATGTTTGGTTTTTAGAAAAACTTGCACACTTTGACAGGGAAGTTATTCCTGAAAGAAGGATGCATGCAAAAGGTTCTGGAGCATTTGGTAAATTTACCGTGACCCATGATATTACCAAATATACAAAGGCGAAAATATTTTCAGAAATAGGTAAGGAAACAGAATTATTTATGCGTTTTTCAACAGTAGCAGGCGAACGTGGAGCTGCCGATGCAGAAAGAGACATTCGGGGTTTTTCAATGAAGTATTATACTGAAGAAGGTAATTGGGACTTAGTTGGTAATAATACCCCAGTATTTTTCTTCAGAGATCCTTTAAAATTCCCAGATTTAAATCATGCTATAAAGCGTGACCCTCGTACAAATATGAGGAGTCCTACAAACAATTGGGATTTTTGGTCATCCCTACCCGAAGGACTGCATCAAGTTACAATTACTATGAGCGATCGTGGAATACCAAAATCCTTTAGGCACATGCACGGTTTTTCATCACATGCATTTAGTTTCATAAATGCTAGTAATGAAAGAGTTTGGGTTAAGTTCCACTTTCATACCCAACAAGGTATTAAAAATATTACCGATCAAGAAGCAGCAGAAATTATAGGTAAGGACAGGGAAAGTAACCAAAGAGATTTATACCAAGCAATACAAAAAAGGGATTTCCCAAGATGGACTATGTTTGTTCAAATAATGACGGAAGAAGAAGCAGACAATATGCCTTATAATCCTTTTGACTTGACAAAGGTATGGTATAAAAAAGATTTCCCCTTAATTGAAGTTGGGGTTTTAGAGTTAAATAGAAATCCTGAAAATTACTTCCAAGATGTTGAACAAGCAGCTTTTAATCCAGCTAGTGTAGTGCCGGGAATCAGTTTTTCACCAGATAGAATGCTACAGGGCAGGCTATTCTCTTACGGGGATGCCCAAAGGTATAGGCTTGGTGTTAACCATCATCAAATTCCAGTAAATTATCCTAAAGCAGCTAGCTATGTAAATAGTTTCCATAGGGATGGTCAAATGAGGGTAGATGGAAATCAAGGTTCAAAAATAGCATATGAGCCAAATAGTTTTGGTGAGTGGCAAGAACAACCAGAATATGAAGAGCCACCCCAAAGTGCTCATGGAGATATAATGCGTTATGATTTTAGAAAAGATGATGATGATTATTTTACACAACCTGGTCTACTATTTAGATTAATGACTAAGGAACAACAAAAGGTATTATTTGAAAATACTGCCCGTAGTATGGAAGGAGTACCTGAATTTATAAAAGTTAGGCATATTAAGAATTGTGCTCAAGCCGATCCTGACTATGGTGCAGGTCTAGCTAAAGCTATGGGTATAAATTTTGAAGAAACAAGGGATTTTTAAAAAAGGCGACCTATATAGTCGCCTTTTTTACTCTATTCCTCTTTTATAATAATTTGTACCCATATTCCAAAGTCTATTTGTAAAAGCTTCTTCCTCATTTCCTTGTTCTGACATAAATGACATTATACTTTCTATATCCCCAGACATTTTATCTGCCTGATGTAGTATTTGTGCCTCTACTGTTTTAGGTAATACTGGTGAGCCAAATTCTAGATAGCCATGATGCCCTAATATACCATTTATAATAATTAACTTATCATCCTCATCAAAACCTTCAATTTCATTAATGATATTTAATGTACTGTGGGCTCCTAAAAATATATGACCTAACATAGTACCCTCTTCTGTGAATCCGACATGTGGAAGTGCTTTATATTCCATAGTCTTTGCCCAATCATGGAGCATAGTCATAACTATTAAACGATCTATTTGTCTTTGAGAAAGATTTTTTGTTGTAGCTACTGTATATGCGAATTTTAATACTTCTAAAGTATGCTGAAGTAATCCATGATAATAATTATGATGAACTTGTCTTGCTGCTGGATGTGTAGAAAATATTTTAAAATAATCATCAGAAAAAATCATTTTATCAAGTAGCTCTTTCATATGAGGGCTGCTTATTTTATCATAGAAAAAATCCAAGCCATTTTTCATACTATTTAATTCCCAAGTACTAGTTGGAATAAGATCTGCAATATCTATTTCATCCATATTAGCTTTTTCAATATTTTTAATAGTAACTTGAATTTGACCTTGATATTCACCTACTACAGCTTTTATATTTACAGCCTCTTCTGCACTTATGGAATTTATAAACTCCTCATTGTCTTCATAATCCCAGTATTTAGCTTCCATCATTTTAGAAGCATCTTGTATCATAATATCAGCAAATCTTTTACCATTTCTTGCTGCTTTAACTCTAACATCACCTATTAAAACTGTAAGATCAAAATTTTGACTTATATAATTTCTATCAATATCTTTTAATTGTTTTATGCTCATATTTACCTCCCTTAATAAGTTGCTATATATTCATTCTACCTTATTTACCACTATTCATACAATATATAAAATAATACTAGTGGATATATTACACTTCTTCTATATAGAATTGTTACAATCCTGCATTAAATACTTTACTATTTTTAAAGTTTAGAGTATAATCTATATTGATACTTATGTTTTATTTTGATTGAAAAATATTCATCAGGGTATATGTTTTTATGGATAAGTAGGAAACATCTATGTATGAAAAAATATATTTATAGGAGGAAATTATTATGAATCCAATGACATCAACAAACTTAAAATCTGCTTATGGTGGTGAAAGCATGGCAAGTATACGTTATTTAGCTTGGGGCCAACAAGCTTTAAAGGAAGGTTTTCCAAATGTAAATAACTTATTTGTAGCTATTGCATTTGCAGAGCAAATCCATGCTCATAATCATTTTAGAGAACTTAAAAATGAAATTGGCGATGCATCCGTTACTGCAGATGCAGGTTTTGGGGCAACTTCCACTTCTGAAAATCTTCAAGGTGCTATTGACGGAGAAAACTATGAGGTAGATCAAATGTACCCAGCCTTTATTGCTGTTGCCGAAATGCAAGGTGAAAAAGGAAGTTTACGTTCATTTAACTATGCTATGGAAGCGGAAAAAACCCATGCTGCCTTATTTACTCTTGCAAAAGATGCTGTAGATAGTAATAAAGATTATGATGTAGACAAAGTTAGTGTTTGTACAATATGTGGTCATACTATAGTTAATGATGCAACTGACAAATGTCCAGTATGCAAAGTTGGGCCTCAAATGTACAGAACTTTTGTAACTGCCCAGTAATATTTATCTTACAGTCTAGTATATAAAAAAACACCCTCCTGCTTAATAAATTAATGGTAGGAAGGTGTTTTTTTATTTGATTAGTTTAGCAGCATCCTTATCAATAATTAATATAAATTCCCGATGTGCTTGTAATATAGATGCTGGATGCTTTGTATTAATATAACCATTAGTCATATCCCTAATAGCCTCTGCTTTATGTTCTCCACTGGCAAGTAATATTATTTTTTTAGCCCTCATAATAGAAGCTATGCCCATGGAAATAGCTTTGTCAGGTATGTCTTCTTTGTTTTTAAAAAACCTACTATTATCTTTAATAGTATTTTCTTTAAGGTTTACTATGCAGGTTTCTATATTTAAGTTTTCGTCTGGTTCATTAAAACCTATATGTCCATTAGTTCCAATTCCAAGTATTTGTATATCAATGCCACCTGCTTTTTCTATCTTTTCTTCATACTCCCTACATTCTTTTTCTATATCATCAGCCATTCCATTTGGTATATGTATGTTTTCTTTAGCTATATTTATATGATTAAAAAATCTTTCCATCATGAAGGAATAATAACTACCTTTGTTTTCCCTAGGTAATCTATAATATTCATCTAAATTAAATGTAGTAACCCCTGAAAAGTCAATAATCCCTTTTTTATACATATCTATTAACCTTTCATACATTCCTATTGGGGTACTTCCTGTAGCTAATCCTAAAACACTGTTAGGATTTAAAGTAAGTTGACTAGCCATTATTAAAGTTGCTTTTTCGCTCATTTTATCATAACTATCTTCCACATGTATTTTCAACAGACCACCACCTTTTAAATATGCCCATATTGTATCTTATGCTGGAAATTTTAATTTATTATATATCTCTACTACCTGGCTTTACAAGAGCTATAGTTCCTTCCTTGCAAATTGGGCACTCTGACTCCTCATAAGAAGATACTTCTAAAGATAATGCTGCCTTTAGCTTAATCCCAAAATCAATTTTACCATTACTTCTATCTACTAAAACTGCAACTCCTAGTAAAACCCCTCCTGCTTCTTCTACTAATTCCATAACTTCTTTTACAGAGCCTCCAGTAGTAATTACATCCTCTGCAATTAGTACTTTCCCACCTTTAGGAATTACAAAGCCTCTTCTTAAAACCATTTTCCCATTTTCTCTTTCTGTAAACATTGTTGGTGTGCCAAGTTGTCTAGCCATTTCATAGGCCATAATAATTCCACCTGTGGCAGGTCCTATTACAATATCTATATTCTCATCTTTAAACTCTTCTGCTAGCCCTTTACAGATCTCCCCTGTGTATTCTGGATATTGTAGTACTTGAGCACATTGCATGTATTGATCACTGTGGCGACCTGATGTTAGTAAAAAATGTCCATTTTTTAAGGCATTTGTTTTTTCTAAAATTTCAATAACTCGTTCTCTTTTTATCATATGTTTTCCTCCATTTATATTATCCATATTGCAAATCTAAGTATTTAATAAAGATACTAAACAACTAGATTTGTCAAATATAATTATAATTCTCTATAAATCAAAATAAAAAATCCATTAAAAAATTGTATATGTTTTTATTGAATATAAATTAATTTTCAATATTCAAAACTATTCCTTATTTCCTCAATACTATTAAAGCCATGTTTATCCATATAACTTTCAATACCATCTAAGACATCCATTGTAGCTCTAGGGTTTGTAAAGTTAGCCATACCCACTGCTACTCCTGTGGCTCCTGCAAGTATAAATTCTATTGCATCTTCCCCTGTCATAATTCCTCCCATACCTATAATGGGTACATCTATTGCCTTTGCTACCTGGTATACCATTCTAACTGCAACCGGTTTAATTGCAGGGCCAGATAATCCTCCTACAATATTAGCCAGTATAGGTTTTTTTGTATTTATATCAATTGCCATTCCAATTAATGTATTAATTAATGATATAGCATCTGCTCCACCAGCTTCTACTGCTTTTGCAATTGATACTATATCTGTCACATTTGGACTAAGTTTTACTATTAATGGTTGTTTAGCTACTTTTTTAACTGCCTTTGTTGTTTCCTCTGCCATGGCAGGGTCAGTACCAAAAGCTACTCCACCTTCTTTAACATTTGGGCAAGATATATTTAATTCTATCATATCAATATCTACATCCCTTAGTCTTTCAACAACCTGACAGTATTCCTCAATTGTTCTTCCTGCTATATTGACTATTATTTTAGTATCATATTGTTTTAAGAAAGGTAAGTCTTCCTTAATAAAAGCTTCTACACCTGGATTTTGAAGTCCTATACTATTCAGCATTCCCCCATAGGTTTCCACAATACGAGGACTAGGATTTCCTTTCCATGGTGTACTAGATACCCCATTTACCACTATTGCACCTAATCTATTTAAATCTATATATTCACTATATTCTTTTCCACTTCCAAAAGTACCAGAGGCAGTCATAACTGGATTTTTTAACTCTACACCCGCTATGTTTATATTCATATTAGATTTATTCATCCCAGATTACCTCCTTACTCCAAAATACTGGACCATCAGTACACACTTTTCTATTTTGCCAATCATCTTCATCTTCTTTTTTAATTTTACAAGTGCAACCTACACAAACCCCTATGCCACAAGCCATTCGCTCTTCCATAGATATTTGTGCTCTTATGCCCATGTATTCTGCCCATTTGCTAACAGCCTTTAACATTGGTTTGGGACCACAACTATATACCATATGACCCTTTATATTTTCTTTCTTAAGAAGATCTATTACATTACCTTTAAATCCTACATTTCCACTATCCGTAGCTACAAAAACCTTTGCCCCATGGCTTTCTAACTCTTTTACTAATATAGGATCTTCTGCAAAACCTAAAACTGCATAAATTTTTCCCTTTAGATTCTTTGCAAGTTCTACTAATGGAGGTACCCCAATTCCACCGCCTATTAAAATATGAGTTTCTACACTTTGATCTATTGTAAATCCATTTCCTAAAGGTCCTAATACTTTTATAGTGTCTCCCTTTTCCAAGCGTGAAAAACTCCTGGTTCCTTTTCCTACCAGAGCATATACTATTGTTACTATTCCTTTTTCCTTATCTATTTCACAAATACTTATGGGTCTTGGTAAAAGCATTTGCCCTTCTTTACAATATAAATTTATAAATTGTCCTGGCACAGCAATTTTTGCAATTTCATTACATTGTAGTTCCATACAAAATATATCTTTTGTTATTTCTTTATTGCTAATTATAATTGGGTAATACAATTCTTTCACAAAATTACCTCCAATTTTAAAATAAGTTTTTCTGTAAATCTTCTTTCATATCTATAGTAGCTTGTCTAGCTACTAAGCCAAAGTCTTCTTCTGAAAACTTTAATTTGTTTTCTTCTTTTAAATGTGCTGCAATAATTCCTCTAGATGAATTAATTATTGCACCTAAACCATCTTTATTAAAATATCCTTTTAAGTCCTCTGCCTTGGCACCTTGAGCACCATAACCAGGTACTAAAAAATATGTGTTTGGCATTATTTCCCTAAGGCTTTTTGCTTGTTCTGGATGGGTTGCCCCTACAACTGCACCTATTTGGCTATATCCACATTCCCCTATTAGTGCTTCTCCCCATTTACTCACTAGGCTTCCAACCTTTTCGTAAATCTTTCCTTCATCTGTTTGTAAATCTTGTATTTCTCCACTATTTGGATTTGAAGTTTTTACTAATACAAATAAGCCTTTGTCGTATTCTTTACAATATTTAATATATGGCTCTATAGAATCAAAACCTAAATATGGATTTAAAGTTATAGCATCTTGCTTGTAAATATCGTAGGACTCTTCTTCAATTTTTACCTTGCCTATGTGTCCTTCTGCATAGGCCTCTGCAGTTGAAGTTATATCTCCTCTTTTAATATCACCTATTACTATTAATCCCTTACTTTTAGCATACTCTGTTGTTTTAATATAAGACTCTACCCCTTCAAAACCATATTTTTCGTACATAGCTATTTGAGGTTTTACAGCAGCTACTATATCATATATATTGTCTATAATTGTCTTGTTAAAGATAAAAAACATTTCACTAACTGCCTTAGGTGTTTTACCATATTGATTAAAATACTTTTCTTTTATAAAATTTGGGACCATTTCTAGTCTTGGGTCTAAACCTACAACTGTAGGATTTTGCTTTTTAGTAATTGTATCTACTAATCTATCTATCATCTTTATACCTCCCATGCCCTATCGTAGACAACTTCCCCATTAACTATTGTATATTCAACCCTTCCCTTTACTAATTTATTATGAAAAGGACTATTTTTACTCTTTGAGGCAAAGCTTTCAACATCTATTTTGTATTCAACAGAAGGATTTATAATTGCTATATCAGCTACTTTTCCTACTTGAATATCTCCTTTATCTATACCTAATATTTTAGCTGGATTAATAGTAAGCTTTTCTATTAGTTCCATAGGTGTAAGATAATCTTGATTTATTAACTCAGTAATGGCAATAGGTAGAGCTGTTTCTAAACCTACTATACCAAATGCTGCCTTAGCAAATTCTACATCTTTTTCATCTTTATGATGTGGAGCATGGTCTGTTGCTATTACATCTATAGTACCATTCTTTAGGCCTTCTTTTAGGGCCTCAACATCTTCTTTTCCTCTAAGTGGTGGATTCATTTTAAGATTAGTATCCAAAGATAATATCTCTTTATCTGTTAAAGTAAAGTGATGAGGACATACTTCCCCTGTTACTTTTGCCCCTAGGCTTTTTCCAAATTTAAGAAGATCTACTCCAAGGCTTGTGCTTATATGACATATATGAAGTTTTGCACCAGTAGCTTTGGCTAATACAATATCTCTTGCAATTATTACATCTTCCACTTCCGACAAAATTCCCGCTAATCCTAATTTTTTTGAAGTTTCTCCACTATTCATAACCCCACCATGTAATAAGGCTTCATCTTCACAATGGGCAAAAACAGGTATGTCTAGCTTCTCTGCTAGAGCCATTCCATCTCTCTTTAAATCTGAATTTTGAACTGTTCTACCATCATCACTTATGGCACAAATTCCTAGCTCCACCATATCTTCTATATTAGCTAATTCTTCTCCTTCTAATTCTTTTGTAATACTACCTACTACTAGAATATTAACTATAGCTTTTTCTTTTGCACGATTTTGTACAAATTCTACAGTTTCCTTTGAATCTATAGTTGGATTTGTATTTGGCATACAACAAACAGTAGTAAATCCACCTCTAGCAGCAGACCTACTCCCTGTTTCTATGGTTTCCTTATGTTCAAATCCAGGCTCTCTAAAATGTACATGTAAATCTATCATCCCTGGAGTAACCCATAGATTGCTTGCATCTATTACTTTAGCTGATTCTTCTAATATTTGGTCCTCAATTTTTGCTACTAGTCCATCAACTAAAAGAATATCCTTTTTTTCATCTAAATTTGTATTAGGATTTATTACTCTTCCATTTTAGATTAATATATTCATATTTATCATCCTTTTTATAAATTTATATAATAATTAAGAACAATAAAAACAGTTCTTAAGCTTTTCGATTG
>CAYLXY010000001.1:0-25668 GCA_964387405.1 uncultured Clostridiaceae bacterium | reverse complement strand
TTTATATTTTAAAATAGTAAAAAGCCCTGAAAATTATGTCGAATTTCCAAGGCTTTTATAGTCATTTCCAATATAGTTTTATTCTACTGTATACATTCCATTACTTTGCATATAATTAAATATTTCTTCCCCATGTTCTTGCTCTTCTTTTTGAATATGATTAAGTGCTTGCCTTACATTAGTGTCTACACATTCAAAAATAGTTATATCATATGTACCAGAGACATATTTTTCTGTCATTAGTAGATCTGTACACATGTCTTTGTCTTTAGCATTATAACTTCCTGATATGTTAGAAGCTTGACTTTGTTGTCCACTTTGCATGCTTTGTAATCCTTGGTTATTTTGCATTCCACCCTGTTGACTTTGCATAGATGGAACTTGTCCACTAAGTATTTGATTAATTGTGTCTAAATGTTCCTGTTCTTGTTGAGCATGTTTTTGAAACATTTGTTTTAACTGTGGATCCTGTGTTTGATTTGCATATTCAGTATACTTCTTAATACACATTTCCTCATGACCTTTTTGATCTTCTAAAAGCAATCTTTCTTTTTGTGTTAATTGTATATTCATAATTAACCACCTCCTATTTCATAGTCTGGCTAATAATGATTTCTTTTATTCATATATTTTCTTAGTTTCCCATTCTGCTTTTTTTACACCTTTAACTTTATAAATACTATCAAAAATACATTGCCCACTAGATTCGAAATTACTAGGTACCCTAAGTAAAAATTTAATTTTAATATACTCCAAGTCATCTAATTCTGTATAATGACTTATATCCATACTCCTAATATTCATATTGCAAGCTCCAAAAACGGTCCCTAACTCACCAATTAAGCCAGTTCTATCTATGCTGTCTACTATAAACATTCTGTATCTTTGTTTAAATAAATTTTTTTCCATAATTGATAATCTTGATAAAGTAAATAAAACAATAATAACCGTTACAACACCACCTAAATAATATCCACCTCCAATAGCTATGCCTATTCCTCCACATACCCATAAAGATGCAGCTGTTGTTAATCCATGTATGCTAGAACCTTTAGTTAAAATAGTCCCTGCACCTAAAAAACCTATACCAGTTACTATTTGTGCTGCTAGTCTAGAAGGATCTGCACCACTTCCATTATAAGAGATTCCCCTAAAACCATCTATAGATACCAGCATAATAAGTGCAGAGCCTACAGCAACTAAAATATGGGTTCTTAAGCCTGCAGGACGATTACTGGCTTCACGTTCCATTCCAATTAGTCCACCTAAAGCACTTGCCAAGAGTAATCTTAAAATTATTTCTACATTACTGACCACACTTTGCTCCTCCTCTAAATTAATATTATATTTTATATTATACACTACTAATGCCAGTTGTTCATAGTATATAGTGTACTATAAACTTTTTAGTATTGATTCAACAGTATAAAGGAGGAGATTAAATTATGTACTATAAACAAAATTCTTGCCCTAATGGTACAACACCATACACTATTAAAGCTGGGGATACCTTCTATAAAATAGCAAAAGCTCAAAACATATCACTTGATGCTTTAGTGGCGGCTAACCCCGGAGTTAATCCAGATAAATTATCTATAGGACAAATAGTTTGTATCCCTATAGAATCTACACAGCCACCTACAACAATGCCATGTCCTACACTAAGAATTGGTAGTCGAGGGCCTTCTGTCCAACATCTGCAAGAACTTTTAAAAAATGAGGGTTACAACCCTGGATCTATTGATGGTGTTTTTGGTCCTAGAACACAGACAGCTGTAATGGCTTTCCAAAGGGATACCCATATAGCCGTTGATGGAATAGTTGGTGTTCAAACATGGACTGCTCTTGGTGTAAATTGTGGCACTAAACCACCAAGACCACCACATACTTGTCCAGCAGGAACAAGCCCTTATACAATTAAGGCTGGAGATACTTTATACCATCTTGCAATTAAATTTAACACCACAGTAAATGCTATTATGGCAGTTAACCCAGGTATTAATCCAAATGCTTTAAGAATAGGTCAAGTAATTTGCATTCCAAAGTAAAATAAAAAATAGTGGAGAATCTTAATCCTAAGATTCTTCACTATTTTTAATATACACATATAAAATTTAATCTGCTAAATGACAGGATTTGTTAAGCTACCAATATTTTCTATATAACACTCCACAAGATCTCCTGATTTTAAATACTTAGGAGGATCAAAACCCATACCTACACCTGCTGGCGTACCAGTGGCAATTATATCCCCAGCTTCCAATCTTGTACCTTTAGATAGTTCACTTATTATATAGGGAATATCAAAAATAAAATTTTTAGTATTTGAATTTTGTCTAAACTCTCCATTTACTTTAGAATATAATTTTAATTCTACTGGTAATGGAATTACTGATTTGTGTGTAATCCAAGGTCCTATGGCTGTAAAAGTATCTAAGCTTTTGCCCCTAACCCATTGTTTATGATTACGCTGCAGATCCCTTGCTGTTATATCATTTAATATTGTATATCCAAATATGTGATTTTCTACTTCCCCAGGCTTAATATCAATTCCACTTTTACCAATAACTACTGCCAGTTCTACTTCATAATCTACCTCTTGGGTAATCTGTGAGTGACTGTTAATAGACTGACCAGTGCCTATAGGATTTAAAGGCATCTTTGTGAAATATATAGGAAACTCTGGTAGTTTCATTTTTAATCTCAATGCTGATTGTGATTCTTCTATATGATCTTTATAATTTAAACCCAGACAAATAACATTTCTCTTTAATTTAGGAATAGGTGCAAGCATCTTCACTTGATCAGTATTCCTAGCCTTTTCTTCCCATATATTCATCTTATTTAAAGCTTCTTCTAATAGCTTATTGAATTTATCATTCCAACCTTCTATTAAACTAAGCATATTATCAAAATTTTCAAAGTCTGATAATTTATCTAAGTCCAACACCTTTGTTTTTTCATTATTTACTATGCCTATTTTTTCAATGTTATCCACCATATAAGTTGCAAAATTCATTATCTATCGCCTCCCCCTGAACTACAAAATAAGATTCTTCGTAAGTACCGTTTATACTGTTGTCTTAGAATGACATATAGCAAGTCTATTTCTGGCCCCATCTTCTAGCATTATTATTTAAATCTTTTGTTTAGCTCTGCAAAAATTTCTCCAGGAGCAATCTCCTTCTCTTTTAATAAAACTAATAAATGATATAATAAATCACTCGTTTCATAAATCAACTCATCCTTATCAGGATTTTTAGCAGCTATTACAACTTCTGTTGCCTCTTCTCCTACCTTTTTTAAAATTTTATCTAATCCTTCATTAAATAAATAATTTGTGTAGGAATCTTCCTTAGGATTTTCTTTTCTATCTCTAATAATCTCATATAATTTTTCCATTATATCTGAACTAGTCTTATCCTCATTTCCATCTTGAGAAAGAACATTAAAAAAACAACTTTTAGCCCCTGTATGACAAGCTACACCATGCTGCTCTACTTCAACTAGAAGAGCATCTCCATCACAATCATAAATTATATTTTTTACTTTTTGAATATGACCTGAAGTTGCCCCTTTATGCCACAATTCTTGTCTACTGCGACTCCAAAACCAGGTTTCTCCAGTTTCTAAAGTTTTCTTTAAAGATTCTGCATTCATATAAGCTAACATTAGAACTTCATTTGTATTAGTATCTTGCACTATGGCTGCTATTAAACCTTTTTCATCAAACTTTAAATCTTTTACTTTATCCACTTCAATCCCTACCCTCTTTTATAAATTCCTTTACTAGTTAAATATTCTTTTAAATCTTCAATTACAATTTCTTTAAAGTGAAATAAGGAAGCTGCTAAAGCTGCATCTGCCTTTCCTTTTGTAAATACCTGATAAAAATCTTCTAATCTACCAGCACCACCAGAGGCAATTATAGGAACATTTACAGCTTGACTAATCTTTCTAGTTATATCAAGATCATAGCCACTTTTAGTCCCATCCTTATCCATACTAGTAAGCAAAATTTCCCCAGCCCCCAAGTCTGCTACTTGTTTTGCCCAAGCAACCGCTTCAAGTCCAGTATTTTCCCTACCACCCTTTATATATACATAATAATTACCATCTTCATCTTCTTTTACGTCAACAGCTACAACTATTGCAGAAGAACCGAAAGCTTCTGCACACTCTACAATAAGAGAAGGTGTTTCTACAGCAGCTGAGCCAATGGAAATCTTATTAGCACCGCTTTCAAGGACTTGTTTACAATCCTCTACACTTTTAATACCTCCCCCTACTACTAAAGGTATGGATATATTAGAAGATATTTCTTTTACTACATCTAGCAATATACCCCTATTTTCATTACTTGCATTAATATCTAAAAGTACTAGTTCATCTGCACCCTGTAAATCATAAGCCTTAGCAATTTCAACAGGATCCCCTGCATCTACTAGGTTTACAAAGTTTACACCCTTGACTACTCTTCCATTATCAATATCCAAGCAAGGTATAATTCTTTTTTCTATCATATTCTATACCACCTTTAAATTAGCTAAATCTATTTTCCCTTCATAGAGAGCTTTTCCAACTATAGCTCCAGCCACTCCAATCTCTGATAATTTCTTTAAATCATCTTCAGAAGATACTCCACCAGATGCTATAAGATCTATAGATACACTTTCATTCATCTTTTTAGTCGCCTCAAAATTAGGTCCTTTTAACATTCCATCCATTGCTATATCTGTATATATAATAGTTTTTACTCCTAAAGATTCTATTTCTTTAGCAAATTCCAAAGCATCCACTGTACTAGTTTTAGTCCAAGCATCCATTGCAACATAGCCAGATTTAGCATCTATACCTACTACAATCTTTTCCCCATACATATCTACTGCTTCTTTTAACATTTCTTTATCTTCTATAGCTTTGGTTCCAATAATGACTCTATTTACACCAATATCTATTAATGTTTTTATTGTTTGTAAGCTTCTAATACCTCCACCTAATTGAATAGGTATATTTACTTCTTTAACAATTTCCTTAATAATTGAAAGGTTTTTGCTTTTCCCTTCTAATGCACCGTCTAAGTCCACAATATGTAAAAACTTAGCCCCCTTTTCTTGCCACATTTTCGCCACTTGTCTAGGATCTTCATAATATATCTTTTCTTCATCAAATTTTCCTTGGGTTAACATTACAGATTTTCCATTTTTAATATCTATAGCTGGATAAATTACCATGTTCTAACACACTTCCTTTCTAATTAAACATACTCAATCTCTGTCATCCTGAGCAAAGCAAAGGATGACGACCCCTCTATTTCATTGTCATTTCGAGCGAAACGAGGAATCTTGCTTTTAAGACCTAAGATTCTTCACTGCGTTCAGAATGACATAATACACCTATAATTTCCCTTTTGTAGACATAACTCCTTCTATTCTAGGATCGTAACCAGTAGCACTATCTAGAGCCTTTGCAAAGGCCTTAAAAATACTCTCTATAATATGATGACTATTTTTACCATATAAATTTCTAACATGAAGAGTCATTCCACTATTAAAAGCCACTGCCCTAAAAAACTCCTCTATAAGTTGCACTTCAAAGTTTCCACTTAATTCTCCCATAAATTCTGCCTCATAATGAAAATAAGGCCTGCCACTTATATCCATTGATACTGTGGATAAAGCTTCATCCATAGGAATAAAGGAAGTAGCATATCTTACAATTCCTTTTTTATCTCCCAAGGCCTCAGCAATAGCTTGGCCTAAAATAATACCTACATCTTCTACTGTATGATGAAAGTCTACTTCAATATCTCCCTTTGCCTCAATATTTAAGTCTACAAAACCATGACGGGAAATTTGCATCAACATATGATCAAAAAATGGAATTCCCGTATCTATATTATTTTCACCCATACCATCAATATTTATATCCATTTTTATGGATGTTTCTGTAGTAGACCGTTCTAAAGTACATACTCTATTTTTCATTCTATTACCTCTTTTCTTTTATAAGGATCAGCTACGCGCCATGGGGACGTTTCGTTTGCCACACACCAAGATCCTTGTTATTTATCTTTATACAAGTAATTCTTTAAGTAACTTTATAACCAACTCATTCTCTTCTTTTTTTCCAATAGAAAGGCGAAGACATCCAGCTAGAGGTCCTTTATCTCCAAAATATCGTATTAATACCTTATTATCTAATAAATAATTATAAACTTCTTTAGCATTATCTAATCTAAATAAAATAAAATTAGCATAACTTTCAAAAATCTTTAAATTAGGTATTTCCTTTAATAATTCTAAAATCCTCTCTCGCTCTTTGACAATTTCATCTACTGCTTTATACATTATATCTTTATTTTCCAAGCAAATTTTAGCAGACATTTGACTTAAACTGGCAACATTATAAGGGGGTTTTACTTTGTATAAAATATCCATAAATTTTTTTGATGCAAGTCCATAACCTACTCTAGCCCCTGCTAATCCGTATGCTTTAGATAAAGTTCTTAAAACAATCAAATTTTTATACTTATCTATTAAATCAATTACAGATTCTCCATAAAATTCGTAATAAGCTTCATCTACAACTACTATACCCTTGCTTGATTCTAATATTTTTATTATTTCTTCCCTAGCTATAATATTTCCCGTAGGATTATTAGGATTAGTAAGAAATACAACTTTAGGATTCTCTTTTTCCATAGCCTTTAAAAAACTATTTAAATCAAAAGTAAAATCATCATTTAAAGGTACTTCTATAGTAAGTCCTCCTGCTATTTGACTTGCAATTTTATACATACCAAAAGTAGGAGTATGAGTTAACATTTTGTCCCCATTATCTATAAAAGCACTCATGATTAAAGCGATTAACTGATCTGACCCACAAGTTACTATTATTTTCTCGGAATCTATTTTAAGTTCCTTTTCTAAAATACTTCTAAGCTCCACACAGTCTGAATCAGGATACTCATTTATTTTTGATTCCATAATGGCTTTACTCAGCTTTTCATTTAATAGATAGCTTACATTATTATTTTCATTAGCATCTAATTTTACCATATTTGCAGAGTCTTCTACTTTATAAGCTAGAAGACTTTTTATATTATCTTTAACTAAACTATTTAACATACTATTCGAACCTCACTTTAATAGAATTTTTATGGGCAGTTAGTCCTTCTGACTCTGCTAAAGTCATAACTTCATCCTTTACATTTTTTAAAGCTTTTTCATTATAATAAATGATACTAGATTTTTTTATAAAATCATCTACTGATAAAGGTGAATAAAACTTAGCAGTTCCACTAGTTGGTAAAACATGATTAGGTCCAGCTAAATAATCCCCTAAGGGCTCTGGTGAATAGTTTCCTAAAAATATAGCTCCTGCGTTTTCTACTTTATCTAATAAATCAAATGGATTATCTACACATAACTCTAAATGTTCTGGAGCAATTTCATTAGATAATTTTACTGCCTCTTCTAGATCTTCTACTAAAATAACTTTACCATAATCACTTAAGGATTTTTCAATTATATCTTTTCTTTCTAATTTAGCTGTTTGTATTTGAACTTCTTTGACCACAGCTTTACCTATTTCCTTACTAGTCGTAATAAGTATTGAAGAAGAAAGCTCATCATGTTCTGCTTGGGATAGTAAGTCTGCTGCTAGATATTTAGGATTAGCAGAATCATCAGCAATTATTAAAATCTCACTAGGACCTGCAATCATATCAATATCAACATAACCATAAACTTCACGTTTTGCAGTTGCTACATAAATGTTTCCCGGACCTACAATTTTATTAACCTTTTCTATAGTTTCTGTCCCATAGGCTAAAGCGCCTACACCTTGAGCACCGCCTACCTTATATATTTCATTAATACCTAATTCCTTAGCTGCAACTAAAACTCCTGCTGGTAATTTTCCATCTTTATTTGGTGGACTTATCATTGCAATCCTCTTTACTCCTGCTACCTTAGCAGGAATAGCATTCATCAACACAGAAGAGGGGTAAGCTGCTGTACCACCTGGTACATAAATGCCAACACTAGCAATTGGTGTTACTTTTTGTCCTAAAATAATACCATCTGATGAAGTAAACCATGAATTTTGAATTTGATTTTTATGATAATCTGTTATGTTTTTAATAGCTAAATTTATGGCTTTTAAATAATCTTCTGAAACTTCATTGTAAGCTTCTTTTACTTCTTCATCACTTACTTTCATTCCTTTTTTACTTAAATCTGCTCCATCAAATTCTTTTGTATATTTAAATAAAGCTAGATCTCCTTCAACCATTACCTTAGACAATATATTTTTAACAGTTTCTTCATAATCTTTAAAATCCACTGTACTTCTTTCTTCTAGTTCTTTTAGAAATTCAGCTCTGCCAGAACCTTGTAAATCAATAGTTTTCATCATAATTACGCCTCCTGGTCTACTGCTTTTTCAATTAAATCAATAATTCTACTTATATCTTTTTTCTTGGTTTTATAACTAACTTCATTTACTACTAAACGAGCACTAATATCAGCTATATCCTCTAAGACTATTAGCCCATTTTCTTTTAAAGTCTTACCTGTTTCTACAATATCCACAATAACATCGGATAATCCCATTATAGGTGCTAACTCTACAGAGCCTTCTTGTCGTATAATTTCTACAGACTGACCTTTTCCTGCAAAGTGTTTTTTAGCAACATTTGGATACTTTGTAGCTACAAGCAAATGTTTCTTTCCGTTCTTCATAGAAGGTTTACCTGCCACAGAAAATTTACACTGTCCCATCTTTAAATCTAATACCTCATATAAGTGTTTTTCCTGCTCTAATAAAACATCCTTACCTGCAACTCCCATATCTACTACTCCATGCTCTACATAAGTAGGAACATCTGCTGCTTTTAGTAAAATTACTTCTATATTATAATCTTCTAATAAAAATACTAACTTTCTATTATCTTCTTTTAGTGGATCGCAGTTAATTCCTGATTTTTCTAATAATTTAATAGTATGTTTAAGTAATCTTCCCTTGGTTAAACCTAATTTTACCTTTTCCACCTATATCCCTCCTAAATCTTCTATAATATTGACATTCCCATCTTCATCTATTTTCATAACTTCATCTATTTTTCTTCTTTCTATATATTCCAACAAATCTTCTTTATCTTTTAAAAGACTTACTTCTACAATATATCCTTGTTTTCTCAAGGAAGCTACTATATTAGCAGTCGCTTTGCACCCTTGGTCTTCTAATAAAAGTACATGCTTTTGCTTATCTATCTTTAAATTTTCTTGTATCTTTAAAGCTTTTGTAATTTTACTTATTAAAAATGCAAAACCAGTGGCTGGAGATTCCATATCAAAATCTTTTAAAAGTCTATCATAACGACCTCCACTTAATAATACTTCCCCTAATTCCTTAGTAAAACCTTTGAAAATCACTCCACTATAATATTTTAAAGTAGTAATCATTCCTAAATCCAATGATATATACTGTCCTAAACCATATTCTTCAATGGATTTACATATTTTCTCCAATTCTTTTACTGCCTCTTTCATAGAAGATGTTAGTGGAAGATTATTTATTTCATTTAAAACTTCCTTTGTACTTCCAAATAATCTTGGTAATTTTCTTAATACAGTTCTTATATCTTTTTCTATAGGTAAGTCTTCTAATAGACTGTCAAATGCAACAAGGTTTTTATTTTCCATGTTTTCAATAATTGCCTGTTTTTCCTCATCTGCTATTTCTATAGCTTCCAAAATTCCTTTCAATAATTTAGTTTGACCTATCTCAATTTTAAAATTCTCCAAACCTAGATCTTTTAAGCTTTCTATAGCTGTAATTATTATTTCCACATCTGCCTTATAGGAGTCAATACCAAATAGCTCTACTCCTGCCTGCCTAAATTCTCTCTTCTTGCCAGCTTGTTCCTCGTCTATACGAAATACATCCTGCACATAACATAGTCTTAATGGAAAGACAAAATCCTTCATTTTGGTAGAAAGTATTCTAACAATAGGCACAGTACAATCTGGACGTAGGACCATTATTCTTCCGTTTGTATCCATAAACTTAAATGTGTTGTCCCCATAATTTCCTAAATAATCTGTAGAAAATAAATCAAAATATTCTAAAGTAGGGCTGCTAACTTCCATATAACCTGATTGTGTAAAGTTGTTCATAATCTTATCCTCGATTTGTCTGCGATGAATACAATCGTCAATAAGTAGGTCTTGTACTCCTTCTGGTAATAATACTCTTCTTGATTTCATATATATATTTCCTCCTTTATACTTTATCTGTTAAATTTAAAATAAAATAAACCCTCGTCTCTAGCTATAGCTAGAGGACGAGAGTTATATATACTCACGTGGTCCCACCTCTTTTTATTGATGCTTTACAGCATCAATCTCTTCAAGTACGTCAAGATATTATTTCCTTGATTATACTCTAGCACTATAACGGGTGCGAATTTTCCGATGCAATCTACTTCCTCAAAGGTTTCGGTGCATAGCTCAGAGACGTGTTCAAAATATTTTCTAATGCCCCTCTCACCAACCGGGAACTCTCTATAAAAGAATATATATTTTTACTATTTCTCATCAAAGCATTTGATTTTAAAATACTTCTATTAATTTAACATATTAAACTATAGTAGTATATTTGTCAATACATTTTAATTTTACTTTTCTATTAAATTATACAATATATGTCTGTTCCTGCAGTTGCTTCATATATGTAAGTGCTATATTTGGGTATAATCACTTCCTTTACATCTACTAAATCTTTTTTATCTTCTATAATACCTTGATTACCAAATACTTGAGTTAGGGTTATACTTTCAGGTGTAACACTATACCAATATTCTAAGTGTGCTATTAAATTAGAAGTCTTTAAGATTGCTTCCTTATCATTACCATTATGAATTACTAACAAACTATCACAGGTAATTTTTCTATTAATTGTATAAACTATTAAATTACAATGAAATCTCATATCTAAAAACTTAATTCTTCTCTTAATTTCTTCTGGATTTGCCATAGTAAATTCTTTATACATTTTTCTGATTCTAATTAGATCCTTAACATAATTATAAAAATCAATATTTCTATCCTTTAAGCTCCAATCTATCTGATTAATAGATACTGGAGAATTATAAGTATTTTTATTTAAATATTTAGTCCTTAAAAACTCATTTCCAGCATGTATAAAGGGAATCCCTTGAGAAGTAAATAAAATACTTAAAGCTAATTTATTATGCATTATAATCTCATCTTCACAAGTAAATTTAGATACTTTTTTCATTTTATCATATAATATTAAATTATCATGGGAATTTATATAGTTTATAGACCTATGTGGAAGTTTAAAAAAACCTCCAATAATTCCTTTTTCTACGTCAATCTTGTGCTTCATATCCCCTTGACTAAAGCCTTTTATATACCCATCATTATCTCCCTTTATAGCATCCCTATATATATCATTAAACATAGAAACATCTGATTTTTCTAATGTTTCCTTTGTGCTCATCATATAGTCTGGTAATACTGTATAATTAGCTGCCCAAGGTTCTCCGTATATTATTAGATCATCCTTAATACTCTTTAGGGTAGCTACTGCCATCTTAACAGTATCTCTATCTATAAGAGCCATTAAGTCAAATCTAAAACCATCTACTTTATACTCTTCTAGCCAAAACTTTAAAGACTCAATAACAAAACTTCTAACCATAGGTTTTTCTGTTGCTAGTTCATTTCCACATCCGCAGCCATCAGAAAAACTTCCATCATTATTTATTCTATAATAGTAATTTGGATACAAAATATTAAAATTAGAATCTTTACCTAAATAAGTATGATTATATACAACATCTACTATTACTTTAATTCCCGCTTCATGTAATTTCATTATAGCTGTTTTTAATTCGAATATTCTATTTGTAGGTTCTGTAGGTTCTGTTGCATAAGATCCCTCAGGTACATTATACAACTCTGGATCATAGCCCCAATTATAATTATAATCATTATGAAAATATTCTTTATCCTCTTTAACTGTTAAATAATCATAAACAGGCATTAAATGAACACAAGTAACCCCTAAATCTTTCAAATGATCAATTCCTGTAGCCAATCCATTATAAGATGTACCTTCCTCGACTAAACCTAAATATTTACCTCTATTTTTAGCACCACTACTTGGGTGAATAGTAAAATCTTTTATATGCAGTTCATATATTATTTCTTCACATTTCCAATCCGTTGAAGGTATAGTATGACTTTCCCATCCCACCGGATTAGTTTCTTTTAAATCTATAATTGCACTTTTTTTACTATTTATAGAAGAAGCTACAGAATAAGGGTCTGTAACTTCATAGGAGTTTTCTACTAAATAAGTATAGTACTTGCCCTTTAAATTTTCTCTTATTGTGCATTCATGAACACCGTCAGGCATTTTCTCCATTTTAAATGCTCTATTACATTCCTTATTCCAATCTTCATATAGTAAAATTTCTACTTCTTCTCTACTAGGTGCCCACACTCTAAATATGGTTTGAGTAGGAGTATAATTAGCACCTAAATTTCTAATATCTCTATGCATATTTCACCTCTTATAGTTTTTCATACAAGTTTATATATTCAAGTGAGGAGGCCTCCCAATCATTCTTTGAGCTCATAGCATTAAAAATTAAATTTTTCCAAGCCTTTTCATCATTTTTATATATTTCAATAGCATTCTTTATAGTGAATAAGAGCTCGTGAGCATTGTAATTTTTAAAGCTAAAACCATTACCATCTTGATTAAATTTATTATAAGCTATAACTGTATCCTTTAATCCACCAGTTTCTCTTACAATAGGTATTGTACCATACCTTAAAGCTATTAATTGAGATATACCACAAGGTTCTGCCATGGATGGCATTAGAAGCATATCTGCTCCGGCATAAATTTCATGTGCTTCTTCTTCGCTAAAATAGATTCTAGCGGCTATTTGAGATGGATAACTATATTCAAAAAATTTAAATAAATCCTCATATTCCTTATCCCCTGTACCTAGTACCACTAATTGAATATCTTCTTGTACAAGTTCTCCTAAAACATGTTTAATTAAGTCTATACCTTTCATAGCTACCATTCTCGTTACCATAGCTATAAGAGGAATATCTTCTTTTACTTCTAATCCATAAAGTTTTTGTATTTTTTCTTTATTTTTATATTTATTGCATAAATTATTAAAATCATAATTATATTCAATATATTTATCTTCTACTGGATTATAAACATCATAATCTATTCCATTAACTATTCCTACTAACTTATATTCTTCTTTTCTTATTATACCTTCTAAACCTTCACCAAAAAACTGATATTTTATCTCTTCTGCATATGTTTGAGATACTGTAGTTAATTTATCACAATAAACTATACCAGCCTTCATATAATTTATCTTATCATAATATTTCATACCATCATCCTGAAAATATTCTTCTGATAATCCTAAAATACTAGATAATATCCAAGCATCAAATATACCCTGATATTTTAAATTATGTATAGTAAATACAGTTTTTATATCATTATAATAGCAATCGCCTTTTCTAAAATCCTTTACATACAGATTAACCAAGGCAGAATGCCAATCATTTGTATGTATGACATTTGGTTTAAAATTTATTATTTTAGGAAGTAAGGCTACAACTTTAGAGAAATAAGCATACCTCTCCCCATCATCAAACTCTCCGTAAAGATTGTTTCTTTTAAAATAATATTCATTATCTATAAAGTAAAAGATCATATCTTCATATTCTAATTGTAAAACACCTACATATTGATTTCTCCAACCGAGATCCACAGTGAATTCTGCGATTTTTTCCATCTTCTTTACATACTTTTCTTCTACAGCAGAATGAAGTGGCAAAACTACCCTAATATCATGACCCTGTTTTTTAATTGCTAAGGGTAAAGAACCAGCCACATCACCTAAGCCTCCTGTTTTTACAAAGGGAAAAGCCTCTGATGTTACATATAGTATATCTATCTTTATCACTCCTAATACAGCATTTTATAAAACAAAACTAGGTTTTTTCTTTATATTATTGAATTTTTTTCTCCTATATATGGATTCTCCTTAGTACCTACTATACTTACTCCCTTTTTTACTCTAGTATACTTATCCAATATTGTATTTGTAAGTACAACATCCTCTTCAATAACAGATTTTTGCATTACAATGGAATCTTTAATTACTGCGTTTTTACCCACTTTAACTCCCCTAAATAAAATAGAATTTTCTACTTGCCCTTCTATTATACAACCATTTGCTATTAAAGAATTTTTTACTTTGGGATTTGCAATATAAAATGTAGATGGCTCATCTTCAGATTTGGTAAGTATTGTTCCATTTTTGTAAAATAGCTCACTGAATATTTCATCATCTAATAAATTCATATTTGCATTATAATAAGATTTAAATCCTTTAATGTGCTCTACATGACCTTTAAATTCATAACTATTAATTTTGTATTCACTTTTTTTACTTATCATAGCCTGTTTAAAATAAAGATCTTTGCCTGTTTCCATTCCTCTTTTAACTATTTCTAAAAATATTTCCTTTTTTACAAAACCCATATACATAAATAAGTTAAATTCATCTTCCGATCCTAAATTAATACCAATGTTAACAAGCTCTCCATTATCATTTAATATTAATTTTTCACTATTTATATAAGCATCACTATCGTTAGTCTGTTTTTTATATAAAAGAGTAATATCTGCATCTGTTTGTAAAAAATACTCAAAGGCTTCAACTAAATCTACCTTGGCTAAAACATTAGGACTAGCAATAAATATATATTCTGCTCTAGAGTTTGTAAAGTAATCTTCTGTTACATGATATTGATATATATCTCCGCTTCGCCTTTTTTTATCATCAAACAAAGGTGGAAATATAGATAGTCCTCCCATTCTTCTGTTTAAATCCCAAGGCCTACCATCCCCTAAATGATTTAGAGTTGATTGTACCTTTTCCCCAGTAAAAACTGCTATTGTACGAATACCATGATTTATCATATTAGACAGGGTAAAATCCACTATTCTGTATCTACCAGCAAAAGGCAGCATATAAGCTGGTCTGTTTTTACATAAATCCCCAAACTCACTGCCTATATTATCAAAACTTATTACGCCTAGACAACTTTCAAACATATAACTTTTCCCCCTGTTCTATAAGAATATCATCTTGTCCAATTAAACAAATATCATCTTCAGATTCTTTGTCTATTTTTCCATCAAATTGTACTATTACACCTTCTAATACTATAGCTTTTTCTAATATAGTTCCTTTTCTAATAACAGCATTGCTAAATACTATACTATCATTAACTATTGCTCCTTCTTCTACACTAGCACCAGAAAAAATAACACTATTATTTATTTTTCCCTCTATCGAGCAGCCTTCACTTATTAAACTATTGTTTATGGAGCTGCTACTACCTACATATTGTGGTGGTAGATGCTTTGTTTTTGTATATATTCTCCAACTTTTGTCATATAAATTAAGACCACTATTTTTATCTAGTAAATCCATATTTGCTTCCCAATAACTACGAACAGTACCTACATCCTTCCAGTAACCTTTAAAATTCCATGCATACATTTGCTTTTCTTCACTTAACATTAAAGGTAAGACATCTTTGCCAAAATCATGCTCTGAGTTTTTGTTTTTATTATCCTTTATAAGATAATACTTAAGAGCATGCCAATTAAATATATATATACCCATTGAAGCCATATTATTTTTAGGATTTTCTGGTTTTTCATCAAATTCCACTATTTTATTATTTGAATCTACATTTAATATACCAAACATATAAGCATCTTCCCAAGGAACGTCAATACTTGCTATAGTTACATCGGCATCTTTTTCTATATGATATTTCAACATCTTTTTATAATCCATTTTATATATATGGTCTGCAGATAAAACAAGAACATATTCTGGATTTAGACTGTCTATATATTCCATGTTTTGATAAATAGAATTAGCAGTACCAGTATACCACTTCCCACTAGTTTTACTAGTAAAAGGAGGTAATATTCTAAGTCCTCCTGTGCTTCTATCAAAATCCCAAGATGTTCCTATTCCTATATGAGCATTTAACTCAAAAGGTTTATATTGAGTCAGTATTCCAATATTATCAATACCAGAATTTGCAGCATTACTAAGAGTAAAATCTATAATTCTATATTTCCCACCAAAGGGTACTGCAGGTTTTGCTGTATCTTGTGTTAATAACTTTAATCTAGACCCTTGTCCTCCAGCCAAAAGCATAGCTACTACATTACCTTTTACCATAGAAAGCTCACCCCTTTTTTATACTTTCCTATTATCTCTCCTATTTATTTAATCTTTTTTTAAATATAATTCCCCCTAATGGTGGTAGATCTACTCTTAAAGCATATTCTCTATTATGAATAGATTCTTCTTTGGATTTATAATGTATTCTCCTAGCTAAATTTCCACCATACTTAGCCTGATCTGTATTGAATATCATTTGATAAGTATCTAAATAATCTACACCTATAGGATAATCCTTTCTTTCAACTGGTGTAAAATTAAATATAGCTATTATCTTTTCCCCTAAAGTATTTATTCTCTCAAAAGCTATAATACTCTCTGCATGATTAGTATGTTCTAACCACTCAAAACCATCATAGCTATTATCTAACTCATATAAACAGCTTTCTTCCCTATAAAATTTATTTAAATCCTTAATAAATCTTTGTACTTTATTATGTTTTTCATAATCTAATAAATGCCAGTCTAATTCCTTTTTTTCATCCCACTCTATAAACTGTCCAAATTCTCCACCCATAAATAAAAGCTTCTTACCTGGGTAAGCATACATGTATAGATATAAAAGTCTAAGACCTGCAAATTTTTCATCATAAGAGCCTGGCATTTTATTTAGTAAACTTTTTTTACCATGGACTACTTCATCATGACTTAAAGGCAATATATACTTTTCAGAAAAACAATAAGTAATACCAAAAGTCAGTGCATTTTGATTGCCCTTTCTAAATATAGGATCCATTTCCATGTATTCCAAGGTGTCATTCATCCATCCCATATTCCACTTATACTTAAATCCTAATCCTCCATCTTTTACAGGTCTAGTAACTAATGGCCAATCACTACTATCTTCTGCAATAATCTTAGTAGAGGGAAAATAATCTGATAATACTTGATTTAATTTCTTTATGAACTCGATAGCCTCAAGGTTTTCATAGCCTCCATGTTGATTTCTAATATCTTCTCCTCCATGATTTAAATAAAGCATATAGGCTACTGCATCTATCCTAAGTCCATCTATATGATAATAGTCATGCCAATATACCGCATTTGAAATTAAAAAACTTATCACTTCTGGTTTACTATAGTCAAAATTTAATGTTCCCCAATTGTTGTTTTCTGCCAAAGCTTTGTTTGAAGACTCAAAACACTCAGTCCCGTCAAATCTAGCTAAGCCATGATCATCCTTGCAAAAATGAAGAGGAACCCAATCTAGTATTACACCAATTTCGTTTTTATGAAATTCATTTATTAAGTACATGAATTCCTTTGGTGTTCCAAACCTACTAGTTGGTGAAAAGTACCCTGTCTGCTGGTAGCCCCAAGACCCATCATAGGGGTGTTCCATAATAGGCATAAGTTCAACATGTGTAAATTCCATGGTTTTTACATATCTAACTAGCTCTTTGGCTAATTCCATATAAGAGTATACCGAATTATCTGAATTTCTTTTCCAAGAAGATAGGTTCACTTCGTATATGGACATTGGTTTTTCATCATCAGAAATTTTCTCCCTTAGTTTTAACCAGGATTCATCTTCCCATTGGAAACCTTTTAAATCGTAATATTTAGAGGCTGATTTAGGTTTTGTTTCTGCATGAAATGCGTAAGGGTCTGCTTTAATTCTAACTTCTCCCTCATAAGAAATTATTCTGTACTTATATGAATCAAAATCTTCTACATTTTCTAGGCAAATATTCCATAAACCTGATTGACCCAATCTTTCCAAAGGCAGATTCTCTTCATGCCAATCATTAAAGTCACCCATAAGATATACTTCCCTAGCCCTAGGCGCCCATACTATAAATCTTACTGCTTCTTTATTATCTAGGTTAATAGAATGAGCTCCCAAAAACTCATAACTTTTATAAGATGTACCTTCATGAAATAAATAACAATCTTCTTCCCAATCTTCCCAATAAAAATACTTATGCTCCATAATAATCCCCCTTTAAAAACTTATACCCAAATTATACAAGTTTAAAATACAAATAATAAAAGGTATAAGCAAATTTAAGCTATACCTCTTATTATTGTCTTGTTTTTTATTTTATTCAGGACTATTTCAAAAATTTCAAAAACTATATGTCTTTCCGAGTCGGACAGTATTAAAATGCTTACAAGGGTTTTTTATAGCTTTTCTATATCCCATATTTCTTTAGCATATTGTTCGATAGTTCTATCTGAAGAAAACTTTCCAGCATTAGCCATGTTCATCCAGCATTTTTTAGCCCACTCTAATCTATCTTTATATGCATCATTTACATTTTCTTGTGCATTTCTATAACTTTCAAAATCTTTCATCAGATAATAAACATCAGGTCTATGCCAGTGTGTACCATTCAATATAGAATCATAAATCTCCCTATACATACCTGTACCACCATCGCTAAATGTTCCATCTACCAAAGTGTCTACTACCTTTTTTAAGCCACTTATAGTTTCATAGTCATGTCTAGGATTATAGTCCCATTGAATTTTGTCTATATCTTCAACCCTAAGACCGAATATAAAATTGTTTTCTTCTCCTGCTTCTTCTACTATTTCTATATTTGCACCATCATAGGTTCCTATAGTAGGGGTACCATTTAACATAAACTTCATATTACCAGTTCCAGATGCTTCTTTTCCTGCTGTTGAAATTTGTTCTGACACATCTGCTGCTGGAAATAAATATTCAGCATAAGACACATTGTAATTTTCTACAAATACTACTTTGATTTTTCCAGAAACATCTGGGTCATTATTTATCAATTGTTTTATATCATTTATATATTTTATAATTCCCTTTGCTCTTACATATCCTGGTGCTGCCTTTGCTCCAAATATAAATGTTCTTGGCACTATGTCCAAATCAGGGTTTTTCTTAAACCTATAATATAAATCTAGTATATGAAAAGCATTTAATAACTGCCTTTTATACTCATGAAGTCTTTTTATTTGAATATCAAATATTGAGTTTGGATCTATTTTTATTCCTTCTTTTTTAAATATTCTATCTGCTAGTTCTTTCTTTTTTTCATGTTTAATTTCTAAAAACTTATTAAGCTTATCTTCATCATCAATAAATTTTTCTAAATTTTTCAACTGACTTAAATCTTTTATCCAATCATCAGACCCTAGCAATTCTGTAATGAAATTTGATAGCTCTGGATTAGATTTTAATAGCCATCTTCTCTGGGTTATACCATTAGTTTTATTATTAAATTTCTCTGGACTTAACCTATGCCATATATTTAATTCCTTGTTTTTCAAAAGATCACTATGTAATCGTGCTACTCCATTTATAGATTTTGAACCATAAATAGCAAGCCAAGCCATTTTAATATGATCATGGTTAATAATTCTATAGCAATCTAATTCATCTTCTCTAAAACCTTTTGCTCTTAATTCTTCCATAAGCTGATGATTAATTCTCTCTACAATTCTATATACAGAAGGTAGTAAGCTTTGGTAAAATCCTACAAACCACTGCTCTAATGCTTCTGCCAATAAAGTATGATTTGTATATGCAAAGACATCTGTTACTATAGACCATGCCTTATCCCAGTTAATATTTTCGACTTCTGTCAAAATCCTCATTAGTTCTGGTATAGCTACAGCAGGATGAGTATCATTTAATTGAATTGCATGTAGGTCTGCAAAGTTATCAAAACTATCATATTTAGATTTATGCTTTCTTACTAAGTCTTGTAAGGATGCTGAAACAAAGAAGTACTGTTGTTTTAATCTAAGTTTTTTTCCTTCTTCATAAGCATCATTTGGATATAGTACTTTAGTTATATTTTCTGCATCATTTTTCTTTTTAACAGATAAGTCATAATTTTGATCATTAAATTCTCTAAAGTTAAATTTTTCAAAGGATTCTGATTTCCACAGCCTTAAAGTGTTTATAGTATTTTGTCCATATCCAATAATAGGCGTATCATAAGGAATTGCTAAAACATCCCCATCTCCAAAGCTAACTCTAACAGCTTCAGATTGTTTTCTTATTGACCATGGATCTGGATATTCTAGCCAATCATCTCCTACTTCCACCTGAAAACCATCTTTAAATAACTGTTTAAAAAGTCCAAACTCATATCTAATTCCATAGCCCATTAATGGATAATCTAAGGTGGCTGCAGAATCTAAAAAACAGGCAGCTAATCTTCCCAAACCTCCATTACCTAAACCTGCATCTTCTTCTTGCTCTTCTATACAATTGTAATCAATACCCATTTCATCTAAAATAGATTCTACTTTATTCTTGTTTTTCATATTTATTAAATTATTAGTAAGTGCCCTACCCATTAAGTATTCAGCAGAAAAATAATAGGCTTTTCTTTTTTGATCAAACTTTTTTTCTGAATCCATCCACCTAGGAATAATATCTTCCATAACAGCCTTAGATAAAACAACATACTTTTCTTTACTATTACAATCCTTTAAGTTTCTCCCGAAAGTTGCTAATGATATTCTTTCCATTACCTTATTTATATTTTTCAAAATCCTACCTCCTGTATATGTTAGTCAATTCCCTTATTTTTTTTACCAATTCTTCTGTTAAGCTATCTTTTTCCATTCTCCAAGTCCAATTACCCTCACTAGTAGATGGAGTATTCATCCTAGCCCTATTATCTAAACCTAGGAAATCTTGCATAGGTGCTATTGCTAAATAGGCTGGAGAACTCCAAGCGCCTCTAATAAATCCCCAATTATATCCTTCTTCTTCTGTAAGTTTTAAATATCTCTTTGCACATTGGAATTCTTCTTCTGGCATTTCTTCTATTAATCCTAAAACAGTAGGATTGTCATGAGTTCCAGTATAAACCACAGAATTATTAGTATAGTTGTGGGGCAAATAAACACTATCTTTTTCTGGATCAAAGGCAAATTGAATCACTTTCATACTTGGAAAGCCTGTTTCTTCTATTAATTGCTCTACTTCCTCAGTTATATATCCTAAATCCTCTGCTATAATATTCAATTCCCCTAATTCTTCCTTTATTTTATCAAATAATTTAAGCCCTGGACCTTTTACCCAGGTTTCATTCCTTGCATCCTTTGCACCATAATCAAACTCACAGTAGGATTCAAAACCCCTAAAATGATCTATTCTTAAAGCATCATAAAGCTCAAATGAGTTTTTCACCCTTTGTACCCACCATAAATAGTCTCGCTTTTCCACTTCATCCCAATCATATACTGGATTACCCCAAAGCTGACCAGTAGCCGAACACTCATCTGGTGGTACACCTGCAATTGTAATAGGACATAGTTCTTCATCTAAATTAAATAATTCTGGATTTGCCCAAACATCAGCACTGTCCTCAGATACATATATAGGTAGATCTCCTATAATTTGTACCCCTTTTTGGTTTGCATAGTTTTTAAGTTTTTTCCATTGATTAAAAAAGAAAAATTGTGTAAATATCCAAAAATAAATTTCATTTTTATTGTTTTTTTCAAAATCAATAACTTCTTTTGAATTAGAATCTTTGTAATGTCTATCCCAGTCAGACCATGGAATACCATTGTTTTTAGTCTTTATACTCATAAAAAGTGAAAAATCCCTTAGCCAACAATGATAATTATTCCTATAGAATAACTCTAGGTCATCCCACAACTTTTCTTTTGCTGCTTCATATGCTATTCTTAAAATTTTTATTTTATTTTTATATAATAATTTATAATCAACCTTAGTAGGATCTTTGCCTAATTCAAAGTCCTTTACTTTGCTTTTACTTATATAACCCAATTCTATTAGTTGGTCTAAATCTATAAAATATGGATTACCTGCAAATGCAGAAAAAGATTGATATGGGGAATCTCCAAAACCAGTTATACCCAAAGGTAGTATCTGCCAATATTTCTGTTTTGCCTCTACTAAAAAATCAATAAAATTATATGCTTCTTTACCAAAATCCCCTATTCCATAGTCACCTGGTAAGGAAGATATATGTAGTAATATTCCACTAGCTCTTTTTCTCATATTTCACCTCCTAGCCGCAAGGGGCAGACAGAGTCTTACGGGTTGGCATGGAAACCAGCCCCTACAATGAATATATATAAATTACCGTAGGAGTCGGTTTCCATGCCGACCCGTGTTTTTTGCCTCTGCCCCTATGATACCAATTATAAACTATGTGTTACCAAACAGGAGACCAAAGGTCTCCTCTACATATTGATATATGCTGGTCGCAGGGGCGATCTTTGACCGCCCATTATTAGCTTTTACCCAATATTCTAAACATATTTTTCTTGTATGACTCTACACCAGGTTGATCGAAAGGATTAACACCTAATAAATACCCACTCATTCCACAAGCCTTTTTAAAAAAATATACTAAATAGCCAAAATAATAAGGTGTTATTTGTGGAATATTTATAATAATATTAGGAACTCCACCATCTATATGGGCAGCAATAGTTCCCTCCATAGCACTTTTGTTTACAAAATCCATAGTTTTACCACTAATATAATTTAATCCATCTAGATCTTTTTCATCCTCTTTAATTATAATTTCTTCCTTAGGTTTTTCCACATTTAATGTAGTTTCAAATATATTTCTTCTGCCATCCTGTATATATTGACCCATAGAATGCAGGTCTGTTGTAAAGTTTAAAGATGTAGGAAATATACCTTCTCCATCCTTACCTTCCGATTCTCCAAATAGCTGCTTAAACCATTCTCCAAAATGAAATAAATTTGGTTCATAGTTTACAATAATCTCAGTTGTCTTACCCATAGAATATAATATATTTCTAATAACAGCATAACTGTAAGCAAAATTATCTTTAATATTATCACCTGATAAATCTTCTGCGGCAGTTTTAGCACCCTCCATAACTTGATCTATATCTATTCCAGCTACAGCCATAGGAAGCAGTCCAACAGGAGTCAATACAGAATATCTTCCTCCAATATTATCTGGTACTACAAATGTTTCATATCCTTCATTGTTTGCTAGCTCTTTTAATGCACCACTTTCTTTATCTGTTGTTGCATATATTCTTTTACTTGCTTCTTTCTTACCATATTTGTTTTCCATATGCTCCCTTAATATTCTGAAGGCAAGTGCTGTTTCTGTAGTCGTTCCAGATTTTGATATAACATTTATACATATGTCTTCCCCTTCAATAATATCTAATAATTCCTTTAAATAAGTAGAACTAATATTGTGACCTGCAAAATATACTTTAGGTCCATTTCTTTTGTTTTTAGCTAGCTCATTATAAAAATTATGATTAAGCATATCTATAGCAGCCCTTGCACCTAAGTAAGATCCTCCTATACCTAAGACTATAAACACATCACAATCTTTTCTTATTTTTTCTGCAGATAGTTTGATCTTTGTAAATTCCTCTTTATCATATGTATTTGGCCAATCTACCCAACCTAAAAACTCACTACCCTTACCTGTTCCCTTGTGAAGCATATTATGGCATAAACTTACTTGATTTTGCAAGTTAAATATTTGTTTACTATCTAAAAATTGCGATAATTTTGAATAGTCCAAAGTTATTCTACTCATACCCTTAACCCCCCTGGTTAAATCTTTTTAATCTTCTCTTCCATCCATTTCATAGTAGTAGTTAATAATTCCTTACTTTTTTCCATTGAATTACTCTTAAAACCACAGTAAACTTTAAGCTTTGGTTCCGTTCCTGAAGGTCTTAAACATACCCAGCCCTCATCTTCTAATATGAATTTAATTACATTTGCCTTAGGTAAATTTATTTCTTCTACCTTACAATTACCTTGTAAGCAAGTTCTTTCTTGCAATTGATAATCCTCTATATATACTACATTCTTATCTCCAATTGTTTTCAAAGTATTAGTTCTAAAGTACTTCATAATACTTTGCATCTTTTCTAAACCATCTTTACCTTCTAATGTAATAGATTTTAAATCTTCTAGAAAATATCCATACTTACTATATAAGTCTATTAAAGCATCATATAAGTTCATATCTTTAGAATGATAATAAGCAGCCATTTCACATATGAGCATAGATGCTACAACAGCATCCTTATCCCTGGCATGTGTTCCAGCCAAATAGCCATAACTTTCCTCATATCCAAATAAAAATGTTTTTTCTCCTGTCTTTTCAAACTCTTTTATTTTTTCGCCTATATATTTAAATCCTGTTAATGTATTTATAGTTTCAAGCTTATATTCCTTAGCAATATTTGTTCCCATTTCAGATGTTACTATGGTTTTTATTATTAGACCATTTTCAGGTAATTTGTTTTTTTCTTTCAATCCTTGTAAAATATAATTAACTAAAAGTGCCCCTGTTTGATTTCCTGTAAGCACTATATACTCTTCATCTTTATCCTTTACTATAGCCCCTACTCTGTCACAGTCTGGATCTGTTCCCATAATTAAATGTGCATCTTTCTCCTTAGCTAATTCTATAGCTAATTTAAAAGCCTTTTTATCTTCTGGATTAGGATATTCTACTGTTGAAAAATTCGGATCAGGCAACTCCTGCTCTGCAACCACAAAAACATTATTAAATCCTATTTCCTTTAGTACCCTTCTTACAGGTATATTTCCTGTTCCATGTAAGGGTGTATAAACCACTTTAAAGTCATCTCTTACCTCTTCTATAATGTCTCCTCTTAGAGACTGCTTTTTTATTGCCTCTATATAAGCATTGTCTATTTTTTCATCTAAGTATATCAATAAACCTTCTTCTTTTGCTTGGTCTATATTTAGTGTTTCAATGCTTGAAAAATCTTTAATAGATGCTATTGAGTCTATTATGGCTTCTGCTCTATCTGTTGCTATTTGTGCCCCATCCTCCCAATATACTTTATAGCCATTATATTCTGGTGGATTATGGCTTGCTGTAATTACTATCCCAGAAATACAGTTTAAATATCTAATAGCAAAGGAAAGCTCCGGTGTTGTTCTTAAATCTTTGAAAAGATATGCCTTTATTCCATTAGCTGTTAAAACACATGCGCATTCTTCTGCAAATTCTCTAGACATATGTCTATTGTCATATGCAATAGCTACACCACGATTTTTTGCCTCTTTGCCCTGTGTTTTTATATAATTGGCTAAACCTTGTGTTGTTTTTCTTACTATGTATTTATTTATTCTATTAGTTCCTGCCCCTATAACTCCCCTAAGACCTGCAGTACCAAATTCTAATTCTTTATAAAATCTATCTTCTATTTCTTTTTCATTATCTTTTATGGCTTCTAGTTCTTCTTTTGTGGCTTTATCAAAATAAGGTTCATTTAGCCAGTTATTATAGTTTTTTAATACAATAGAACTCATAATATTACCTCCTGATATCTAAAATTTCAATTATTTATAT